>NZ_JANSIQ010000001.1:0-7499 GCF_047502685.1 Synechococcus sp. OH20
GCCAAAATGCGGGGGGCCAAAGCCGCGTCTCGAAAAGCCATCTCCATAAAGCATCCTGTCGATAGCTGTATCCAGCCTACCGGTTCCCTGGCCCGCGTTTACTCTAGCTCAGATGGGGATCAAGTCGGGGCGGGGCTGGGATCCCAGCAGCTTTCTCAGCAACGAAGCTACAAAAAGCCCCATTTTGAACCAGAGCGTTGTCTTCCTCGGCTCTTATCCTCGATGATGGGCTGTGGCCGCTACCCCCCCCCCACCATGGATGAGCCGATCCCGCTGCTGGATTTGACGTTGCAATACCGCGCTCTGGCTGCCGACCTGCTGCCCCAGGTGGAAGCGTTGCTGGCCTCGGGGCAGTACATCGGCGGCGGGGCGGTGCGGCGCTTTGAGGAGCTCTTCTCCCAGTTTTTGGGCGGCGGGGATCTGGAGACTGTCGGCTGCAATTCCGGCACCGATGCTCTGGTGCTGGCTCTGCGGGCTTTGGGCATCCAAGCGGGCGATGAGGTCATCACCACTGCCTTTAGCTTTTTTGCCTCTGCCGAGGCCATCGACTTGGTGGGGGCGCGTCCGGTGTTTGTGGATGTGGATCCCTGTACTTTCAACCTGGATCCGCAGCTTCTGGAAAAGAGCATCTCCCCCTGCACCAGGGCGGTGGTGGTGGTGCATCTGTTCGGTCAGGCGGCCAACCTGACCGAGATTGTCGCCATTGCCCGCCGACATGGGCTGGCGGTGATAGAAGATTGCGCCCAGGCGGTGGGAGCTTGTTGGGGGGGCAGGCCGGTGGGCACCTGGGGCGATCTCGGCTGCTTCAGCTTTTTTCCCACCAAGAACTTGGGGGCAGCAGGGGATGGGGGGGCGGTGGTGACCCGGGATGCCCACTTGGCTCGCCAGGTGCGCATCCTCAAAGAACACGGCCAGACCCATCAATACCAGCACGAGTATATTGGCCTCAACAGCCGTCTGGATGCGCTGCAGGCGGTGATCCTGTCGGTTAAGTTGTCCCACCTGCGGGAGTGGAACTGGCGGCGACAGGGGATTGCCGAGTCCTATCACCGCCTGTTGCACGGGATCCCTGGCCTGATCCTGCCCCAGGTGGCGGTGGGGGGCAACTCGGTGTGGCACCAGTACACGGTGCGGGTGCCTGGCTCCCACCCAACCGACTCACGGCGGCGCGATGCTGTGCAACGGCAGTTGCAGGAGCGGGGCATTGCCAGCCGCGTTTACTACCCCATCCCCCTGCATCTGCAGCCGGTGTACCGCAAAAAGTTGGGGTACAAACCTGGGGATTTGCCCAATGCCGAACTCTGTGCCGCTCAAGTGTTGTCCCTGCCCTGTTTTCCTGAATTAACTCTCCGGCAGCAGGAGCGGGTGGCTGTAGCCATTGCCGAAATCTTGTCAGAAGAACCCTAGCGGCTCCGAACGCTGAGGAGGGAGCTCAGGTGTTATTGAAGCTCAGCCGAAGACTACCTCAACTATTTCCGTTATTTCAATGGTCTCCCCGACCAGGAGCTGTTTCTGCAAAGCTGCCATCGAAACAGCGCGTTCGTTTTCTGCGCCGCTTCCGCTTTACCCGCATCGGGGGTCGGTTTGTTGGGATCACCCTCTTGGTGAGTATTGCCGCCTTCAACACCGGCAACAATCCCCTATACCTGGTGCTGGGGATGCTGCTCAGCCTCATTCTCCTCAGCGGCCTCCTCTCCGACCTCACCCTCAAAGATCTAGAGGTGAGCCGGCAGTTGCCCAGCCGCATCTTTGCCGGCCAGCCGGTCTTGGTGGGGCTGACGCTGGTCAATCGCAAGCGACGCCTGCCCAGTTTTTCGCTGCAGGTGAGCGAACGCATCGAGGGGCTGAAGCGGGCAGATTGGCCTTCCAGCTATGTTTTGCGCCTGGATCCGGGCGCCAAGCTGGATACTTTCTATCAACACACCTTTTCAAGGCGAGGGGTGTGGCGGCTGCAGGGTTTTGAGATTGCCACCAGCTTTCCCTTTGAACTCTTCCGCAAGGCGGTGGAAATCGAGGACCCGCAGACGGTGATCGTGTTTCCTCGGCCTGCCCCTGTCCAAAACCTGGTGCTGTGGGAACAATTGAGCGGCGGCAGCCAGTTGCGCCCTCAGGCCGGCCAGGAGGGGGACTACCTTAGCCTGCGGCCCTATCGTCCCCAAGATGATGTGCGCTCGGTGCACTGGAAGATCTCCGCCAAACGGGATCAACTGGTTGTGCGGGAGCTGGAGCGCCCCCGTTCCCAGGCCATCGTCCTCTGCTTTGAAAATCGCTGGCAGCCGCGGGGAGAAAGCCCTGAAGCCCATCGCAACAAGCTGGAGCGAGCCGTAGAGCGCTGTGCCGGGATCCTCACCTATTTGATTCGGGAAGGCCACCCGGTGGCGCTGGCCACCTTGCAGGAGCGGACTGCTTTTGCGGCGGATCTGGCCCACCAAGACCGGCTGTTAACTCTGTTGGCCCAACTAACCTTTGTCGGGGATCCCAAACTCAACTCTCAACTGAAAAGAGAGCCTGATCCCTCTGTCGGGTTTAACCTCACCCCCCACGATCGCTGTGTGCTGCTGGCCCATCCCGACCAGGATGGAAAATCTGCCCCGGGCTATCTCATCCACCCAGGATTGCTGTTGCAATTTATTCCAATCGAGTGAACTTCAGACCCATTTTGATAGCGGGATCCGTCGAGGAGCGTTTGGTAAAGCTTGAGCCGCGGATCCCTTTAAAGCTTTAGGTTGAACCGCTGGAAAAGTGTTGGTTCACTGCTCCAGCTTTTGGCGCAATTCTGGAATGGCCCGTCGCATTTGCCGATAGCCTTCTCGAATAATGGCATCTGCCTGGTGGAAATCGAAGATGCTGTATTGGCTGAGCTTAGGTTGTAACAGTAAGTCCGGTGGATGTTCGGCCAAAATGCTGTGGGTTACCATTTGCTCCATGATGTTCAAAGTTCTGCCGATAATGTCAAAAATGTTGGGGCCAGAAGGCTCGTCTGGAAACCATTGACTAATTTTTTCCTGGATCGCTTGTTGTAGAGATTGGTACCGTTTGCGGATGCGGGTGATGAAGCTGGTTTCCTCCTCGATCACCTCTCCTTCGGCATTGAAGCGCCGGCGTCTTTGAAAAGTTTCTTCTACCTCCGTTTCCTCTACCTCCGGCTCCACATCCGCAGGATCCACGTGGTTGAGGTTGACCGCCAAGACAACCTCGGCGCCCATTTCCCGCACCACCCGTACCGGCACCGGGTTGACAATGCCCCCATCGCTGAGGTAGCGACCTTCGTGCTGAAAAGGAGTGAAAATGCCGGGGATGGAGATGCTGGCCCGCACCGCATCGGCCATTTTGCCGGACCGCAACAGCACCTCTTGGCCTGTAATCAAATCTGTAGCCACGCAACAAAAAGGGATCCCGGCCTCTTCAATGCACAGCTCTTGCAAATGTTCCGTCAGTAGCTCGTAGATTTTGTTGCCCTCCAGAAGGCCACAGGTGGGAAAGACTACATCAAATAAAGACAGGATCATCTTCCAGTTGAGCTCCCGCACAAAGTCCTCTAGCTCATCCAGTTCACCTGCGGCGTAAATGGCTCCGACGAAGGCGCCGATGCTCGTCCCGGCAATGTAATCGATCGGGATCCCGGCCTGTTCTAGCGCCCGGATCACGCCAATATGGGCCCATCCCCTCGCTCCGCCACTGCCCAGTGCCAAGCCCAGTTTTTTGCCCATGGTCGCTTGTTCAAAAAAAGCCCAAAAGATTCTAGTAATTCTAAACTTTTAGGTGCCTGACCTTTGCCGCAGATCAGGCGGCAAATAGCTGCGTTCTCCCAAACTTTCCAGCAGGGGCCCATAGCGGTCGAACTTGACCACGCTGACCGAGGCAGCCAAAACCTCGATACGATCCCGGTAGCGGCCCAGGTCAATGCCCAGCAGGCTGCAGAGAAGAATCCGAATGGTGGCCTTGTGGGAGACGATCAAGACGTTGCCATCCGACCATTTTGCTTCGATCTCCGCCACAACCGGCAGGGCGCGGTTGGCAATTTGCACGGCGGTTTCGCCGCCTGGAGGAGCGTTCCAGGCCGGCTCGGTCATCCAGCGCCAGTAGGTTTCGGGATGGGCTTCGCGGGCCTCGGCGTGGGTTTTGCCCTCCCACTCACCGTAGTGGATTTCCCTCAAGCCCTCTCGAATCTGCATCTCCAACCCCGTCTTCTCTGCCAGCGGCCTGAGAGTAGCCAAGGTGCGCCGCATCGGGCTGACGTAGAGGGCCTGCCAAGGGATCCCGGCATAGGCGGCGGCAAAAGCTTCTGCCATCTGCTGGCCTTCGGGGGTGAGGTCGGGATCGAGGGCGCCACAAAAGCTACCGGAACGGCTGTAGGGGGTTTCCCCGTGTCTGAGTAGGTACAGTCTGAGGCTCATGGGAGAAGATTCCAGGGGAGTTAAACTCCGCTACTCTAGCTCCCCAACTTTAAGATCCCTTTATCCCCCCTCGGGGCGGTGGTTGGTGGTGGGGATGTAGATGCGGCTGCCGGCCCACTGCAGCTTTTCTCGCAGGGTGCGGAAGTAGGAGAGGTCTTTTTCTAGGATCATCAGCTTGGCCGGCAGGGGAGCCCGTTGAATTTGCACCCACTGGCCGGGGTTGACCGATTGAGCCAAGACACCATCAGTCCAGAGGCGGGTCAGCCCTTCCGGATCGGCAAGGGGCCAGATCTCCACCGTGGCTGTGCCGCTGATAACAATGGGCCGGCTGGACAAGCTGAGGGGACAAATGGGAGTGATGATGATGGCCTCAAAGGTAGGCTCCAGGATGGGGCCATTGGCTGCCAAAGTGTAGGAAGTGGATCCCGTTGGCGTGGCCACCAGCACGCCATCCCCGTGGTACTGATCCAAAATCTCGCCATTGACTTCGATTTCCATGATGGCGGCGGGCAGGCGTTCCCGGTTGATGGGCTTGAGGCACATTTCGTTGAGGGCGTAGTAGACTTCGCTGACCGGGCGGCCCTGCCGCTTGCCCTCCCCAGGGATAGCTCCCTGCCCCAATTGCGCTTGCTCCCAAATCTGGGCCTGCAACATCATGCGGGCTTGCAGAACAAAGTCTCCTGCCTGGATGCGATCCCAGGGATCCTGATGCAGCACCCGCTCCGACTGGGCCAAAAACCCCAGCCTGCCCCCCGACTGAATGGGCAAAATCGGGATCCCGTGCGGGGCCAGGTGGCGGGCCGCCGCCAACACCGACCCATCTCCCCCCAGCACCACCACCAGATCGATGGGATCCGAAGTGGCCTCCAAAAAGACCGGGTAGGGGTTGTGGTGCAAGCCGGTGGGAGCGGTCAGCACCGTAACACCGCGCCGACGCAATTGCTCCGCACACAATTGACAGGCGGCTTTGCTCTCCCGATCCCCCTCCTTGTAGGCGATCACCACCAAGCCCAAGTCCATAAGCCCTCGCCCAGAGATCCCTTCCGATCATCCCTCTTGGGGCTGAAGGTTGCCCAGAAGGCCTCATTTCCCCAAGCATTCCCTTTCACTTTTTTCACATTTACTGGGGATCCTTAAAAAAATCTCTAAATAGTCATTCCAAATAGCAGTAAAAAACGGCTCGTCGCGTCGTTATTGCTAGGCAGCGCTGCCGCAAACGCGCCGCTCCAACTCCCCTCTCCCTCTGGGAGAGGGGTTGGGGGTGAGGGCCTCTGGGAGAGGGGTTGGGGGTGAGGGCAGAGGGGCCGGGGGTGAGGGCTTGAGCGGCGCAGAGTTCCCAGAGCGTCAAAGATTGGGATCCTTGAGTTGGACGGGGAAATGAGCGGGTATAAACTCCAGCAATTGGTTTATCGTATGGACATCCCTGCCCAAGCTGCTTCTTCGCTGCACCTGCAAACCTATGGCCCCCGATCTCACCAATCGCATTTTGGGTGGCCGCTACCAACTGATTCAAGAAATCGGTGGCGGCGGCATGGGATCCGTCTTCCGCGCTTTGGACTTGCACAACAACCGCCAAGAGGTGGCTGTTAAGATCCTGCATGCCCCTATGCTGCTGAGCCGGGGTGACGCCCAGACCGATCTGCGTCGCCGCTTTGCCGAAGAGATCCGCGTCAGCACCCTTCTGGGCCAGCATCCCCGCATCGTCAAAGTCTTGGATCACGGCCAAGAGGGGGAGCAGGCCTACTTGGTGATGGAGTACCTCAAGGGGCAGGATCTGGGCAAGCTGATTCGAGAAAAAGGGGCTCTGCCGCTCCGGCAAGCCCTTCGGCTGGCCCTGCAGGCCTGTGAGGGGCTGCACTTTGCTCATACATTTCAAGCCAAGGTCGAGGGCCGTGAGATTCGGGGCGTCATTCACCGCGACATCAAGCCCAGCAACCTGTTTGTTGAGCGGGTTTTTCGAGATGGCCAGCTCACGTCGCAACTGAAAATCCTCGACTTCGGCGTAGCCAAAACCTTGGCGGATCACACCCTTAGCCTGGGCACCCAAAAGGGGGGCGGATTTATCGGCACCGCTCGCTACGCCTCTCCTGAACAGATACGGGGCAAGTCTCTGGATGCCCGCTCAGACATCTACTCCCTGGGGGTGGTGCTCTACGAGATGCTGACGGGATCCATGCCCTTTCAATTGGAAACCGACTCTCTGCACAGTTGGATCCACGCCCATTGCTACGAAAGCCCCCTTGAGATCAACCCGGAGACAACCCCGCAGCCGATCCCGCCCGCCTTGGCAGCAGTGGTGATGGATTGCCTCAAGAAAAACCCCGACGAGCGGCCGCAGACGATGCAGGAGCTAGGGGAGCGGCTGCTGCAAGCCTATGAGCTGACGGTAGCCACTCAACTCTCCAGCAGCCAGGCCAGTACCGTGATTCTTCCCACCGGCGGTGCCAAGGCTCAAAACGAGGCTCCATCCTCTTCCGATCCCAGGCTGCCGCTCGCAACCACCGGCAATACAGGATCGACTGCTGGAGCCTTTGAAGATATCCGCGATGAGGATCTGGATCTCATTGAAGATGAGCCGGTCTCTCCCCCAGGTGCAGGGATCCCCTACTACGTCGCCGGGCAGGAACCTCTCCCCTCAACTACCTCGGCAGAAGCTGCACCGGATCCCTCCTCTCAAGCTGCAGGCGAAACTCCCAAAACCCCCTCTACAGTCATCCCAGCCAGCAACACCCGCCCGGCTACTCCCCCTCAGGATCCCCCCGTCCCACCACGAACGGATACTCCCCGCACCCGCCCTCTGCCGCAAGCTGCCCCCCCAACGGTTCTCCAGCCTTCTGGCAGCAGCCTGAAGTGGGTCTTGGCTGGGGGAGGCGCTGTGGCTTTGTTGGCCGCCTTTTGGCTCTGGCCGCGCCCAGCAACCCGCGATACCCAGGAAGAGCCGGAGCCGATCCCTACCGCCGCAGTCACCCCAACACCTACCCTCGAGCCCGCCCCCACTCCGGTGGCGACACTTACTCCAACTCCGGCACCAACACCCACTCCCACTCCGGTGGCAACGCCTACTCCAACTCCGGCACCAACACCCACTCCCACTCCGGTGGC
>NZ_JANSIQ010000001.1:7599-21604 GCF_047502685.1 Synechococcus sp. OH20
CTCCGGTGGCAACGCCTACTCCAACTCCGGCACCGACACCTACTCCCACTCCAGTAGCAACGCCTACTCGAACTCCAGTACTGCCACCCACTCCCACTCCGGTGCCAACACCAACGCTTACCCCTATCCCTCGATTGACGCCGCTTGTTCCTCGTGCTCCTACCCCTACCCCAACTCCACCCCCGCCGCCCACCTCGACACCGGCCCCAGCAACACCAACGCCTGCGGCAGAGCTTGCCTTGAGCGGCCAGTGGCTCTACGAGGGAGGATCCTTTGTCTGGCAGGGATCCCTGTGTAAGGTTAATGTTGCAACCGGTATCCAGGAAACCGTCTCCATTCGTCAAGACGGCAACCAGATCAGCGTTTCCTCTCCCGGTTTTGCGGAGCGCAGTGGCCAGCTCATCCGCAACCAACTTTCTGTCAGCGGCAAGATAGGGGGCAGCGGTACCCCAACCATCACGTGGAGTGGCACTGTCAGCGCCGACGGGCGCTCCATTCGTGGCACGGCCACCTGTGGCAGCGCCAGCTTTGCCATCAGGCTCACTCGCCAGAGTTAAATACCCACGCCGCCACCTCGGTCACCGCCACCGCCGTTCTCCGGATCCTCCGGCTTCTGTTGCAAGGGAGGGAGAGGAGGAGGGGTGGCAAACGTTTCGCTCACCACCTGGAGGGTATATGGCCCTCGCCCAGGACTACCTGGCCCAGCGGTTGGGGAAGCATTTTGCGCCCAGTAACTTTGCACCTGGATCAAGTAGCAGCGGTCTTGCCGCACCGGGATCGTGAGCTGGGAGGTGGTAAAGTTGCCAGGAGCAGCATCATCGTTAACAAAAAGGACATTCCGATCCAAATTTCTACCGGTATCAAAGGCACCGATGACCAACAGCGGATCGAAAACCGGGCTGGTCAGCCGGATGGTAACTCCGGTAACGTTGGCTGCAGAAGGAAAGTAGAGAAATCCATCTGAGTAAAAGGTGAAGGTGCCAGGAGGCGGTGGAACTTCCCGGGCATTTTGAACCTCGCCAGCGCTATCGAAGTAGAACTCCAAAAGGCTATTCGGCCCCAAGGTTCCGCTGCGGCTATCTCCTTGGCGGCGCAGGCCAATTGATGCGAAAAACTCTGGGCTAAAGGCTTGCTCGCAAACATTGACCAGAGGCGGCACCGTCCCCCCACCCCCCCCACAGCCTGCCAGGAGGACAGTCGAGGCCAGAAGGCCCCAGAAAAACCGCACCTGGGATCCAGAAACCTTCAACGCTGACAATGACATAGACACTCCCCCGGCCACCGGATCGCTAACGTTCCTCTGGATCCAGATTAGGATGATTTGAGCAATTCGCACAAAATGAAGATCACTGACAGCCTTGCCCCACGTTCAGCACGGATGGCCTATCTCACTGCCCAGCTCGAGAAGGGCACGGCGGAACCATCGAGCCAGTCTTGTACCCATTTGCGGGAAGGGATCCGGAGCAAAGCCCTCTACTTGGGGTGAGCTAACCATAACCACTGCTGGCGTAGCGCTTCCTGGTGAGCAAGAAATGGGCCAGAGCTGCCACGCAGTCTCGATCCTCAAAAAGCAGGTCGCGCCGCTGTTGGATCTGCTGGGAGATTTGCTGCCGAAATTGGGGATCCGTTCCCAGTTGGACGGCCAACTCTTCGTAGCGCTGGAGGTCTTGGGCAATTAAGAGATCAAGGCCCATCCTTTTGAGAATGGCATAGGTGTGCCGGCCCCGCAGGAACCGGCCAGGGCAGGTCACTACAGGCAAGCCGGCAGCAACGGCTTCCAGGGTGGTGATCCCGCCCGACCAGCCGTAGGAATCCAGCATAATATCGGCGCAGCGGTTGAGATCCAAGTAGTCTTGATGATCCAGTTGGGGCAAGATCAAGCAGTGGTCTTCCGCAGAAAGGCCATAGGCGGAGAAAGTTCGGGAAAGACGCTGCCAAAAGTGTTGGGCAATGGCAGCATTGGGCAACGCCAAGAAGACAAATTGAGCGTTGGGCACTCGCTGGGCAATGGCGGCAAAAAGATAGTCATATTGGGGCAGATACTTGCCCAGGTATTGACAGGTAAGATAAACTACTGCGTCTTGGCGCAGGCCAAAATCCCCACGATGACGCTTTTGCTGAGGTAAAACGGGCTTTTCAAAACAAGTACCCAGGCGGGGCAGCCGAATTAGGGTTTCGCTGTAGTGAGCCTGCCCATCTTCGGGCTCCATCAGGTCGCTGGAGAGGAAGTAGTCGATGGTTGAAAGTCCAGAAGTTACAGGATGAGCCCAGGTGGAGCATTGCACTGGGGCTAGCCGCAGAGATGCCAGTTGCAAAATTAGGGGAGAAAGGCCAATTTCCAGATACACCAAAACATCGAGCTGATCCTGCAGAATTTGACGGGCGGCGTCTTCAAAGCCAGTGGGAATGTGGCGAAATACATCCGCATACTGGCGATATTGCTCTGTCATGAAGTCGGTTCTAGGATCCAAATGGTAGGCAAACACCAGGAAAGGCCACTGGGAGCTCGCCTTTAAGTACTTCACCCACCCTAAAGAAAGACGGCTGTAGGAGCAGGCGCGCATCGAGGCCGAGACAAAGCCAACGCGAATGGGATCCCCTGGTTGCCGGGGAAGAGAGTGCCAATTGGGGTAGCAAGATTTCACGATGCGCTGCACAAACTGAGCGTATTTTTTCTGCAGCTCCAGGTCGTCGCAGCCCTGGTACTGCAGATGGTGGGGCGTTCCCCAGCTTGACCCTAAAAAGGCAAGCCGCCGCTGCTCTTGGGTGTCCAAGGGCGTCTCCTCAATGAGGCGATCCAGGTGTTCTACAAAGCGAGAGCGAAATCTATGCAGCTCTTCCTCATCCTGATAGAGGGCGGGCAAATAGAGATGGTAAAGCCAGCGAGCTACCACCAAATTGGGATCCAAAGTCCACGCCTTTTCCAGGTGAGCCAGAGCCGCGCTGTGTTCCCCTTGCTCACGATGGGCCATTCCCAGATAAAAATGCACCTCAGCCCAAGGGATCCCTGCTGCCGGATCTAGATTTTCTAACAAGGAGCTAAGCAAAGGGATCGCCTCTTGATGGCGGCATAAGTTAACGAGAATCTTGCCGGCTTGCAAAGCAGAAAGGTAAGCCTTGGGATTGAGGCTCAGGCTCTGCCAATAGCAAGATAGCGCCTTTTCCAGTTGCCCCAAAGATTCATAGACAACGCCCAGGTTGTGATGATAGAGGGCTACGCAGGGATTGAGCGCAATGGCCTCGGCAATCAAAGCAGCCGCCCATTCCCCCTCTCCCCTGGCATGAGCCACCGTCCCCAGCAGGTGCAGGGCATCAGCTTGATCCGGAAACTCCGCCAGAATTTCTAAGTAGATGGCTTCTGCGGTTTGCAAGTCGCCAGCCTGCTGGGCCTGGATCCCGGCCAGAAGCTTACCCGTGGGGGTGAGATCCGACATCGACAACGAGGGAAGCTGGAGATCTTCCCCCACTATAGGCGCTTCAGCCCCCTAGGGCTCATGTTGTCAAAAGCACACAAAAACGGTATCAGCGGCTCTACGAGCGCCTCGCCAAATCCCGCAAAGGCCGATTCTTTCGTTGACCCGCTCGATGCCTTGCGCCACAAGGCTTTCAGGCCTCTTGCCCCCCCTCTTCTAGGCCCTTTTTCGCCGTCTTCGACCGACCCCCTCGCAAATGGGTCTTGCATTCCTTGCCCCACTTGGGTTTAATAGGGGTAGAGTTCCCCCTTCGGGGGGATCCCTAGAAATTGGAAACACGTGGTGACCTTCTGGGTACACCTGGGTACCCTGTTGTTCCCCCTTCGGGGGGATCCCTAGAAATTGGAAACAATACCCTCCGTTCTTTCATCAAACGGAGGACTTCTCGTTCCCCCTTCGGGGGGATCCCTAGAAATTGGAAACAGCACCAGGTACTGACCGCAGGTCTGGACGCTCACAACATGGTTCCCCCTTCGGGGGGATCCCTAGAAATTGGAAACTTGCCTGGATCCACTGGCCATCTGGCAAAATAACCCTGGCAGTTCCCCCTTCGGGGGGATCCCTAGAAATTGGAAACTCGACTCCCACACCGCCTCTTGGAGTCGGGCTTGATAGTTCCCCCTTCGGGGGGATCCCTAGAAATTGGAAACATAGAGTGTACCCGCACTGCACTATAAGTGCGGACCCAGTTCCCCCTTCGGGGGGATCCCTAGAAATTGGAAACAGCAAGCGCCCGTCGGGCCCGTACTGCGCCACCTTGGTCATGGTTCCCCTTCGGGGGGATCCCTAGAAATTGGAAACTCTTTAACCGGCTTGGGCTGCTGCCCCCGAGAACGTCTCCAGGTTCCCCTTCGGGGGGATCCCTAGAAATTGGAAACACGAGGATGCAGCGGGGAGCCGTCTGCAGCTCCCGCTGGATACGGGTTCCCCTTCGGGGGGATCCCTAGAAATTGGAAACAGTCTTCCCAGAGGTCTTCAAGGTAGGCCAGCGCCGCGTGTTCCCCCTTCGGGGGGATCCCTAGAAATTGGAAACGTTTCCCTGGCTTTGGGTGCTGATGTTGCTTGCGTTTTGTTCTCCCTTCGGGGGGATCCCTAGAAATTGGAAACAAGCTTGGCTCCGTTGGCGTTACCCATCCCGCACCACGTGGGTTCCCCCTTCGGGGGGATCCCTAGAAATTGGAAACCCGGCTGCGTCGCCGGCTTGGACGCCGGGGCCGGGGTCACCAGTTCCCCCTTCGGGGGGATCCCTAGAAATTGGAAACAATTTCATGAGCAGCACTTCGGCTGCTTGCCCATTTAAGTTCCCCCTTCGGGGGGATCCCTAGAAATTGGAAACTCCAGCTCCACCTGGCTGTAGCTGAACCGGGCCTGGAAGTTCCCCCTTCGGGGGGATCCCTAGAAATTGGAAACGATAATGTTCATCACTTCCGCCACGCCGGCGGGCTCAAGGTTCCCCTTTCGGGGGGATCCCTAGAAATTGGAAACGCACCGCCACCTGTGGGTTGGCGGTGGCCCTGGACATCCCGGTTCCCCCTTCGGGGGGATCCCTAGAAATTGGAAACTCCCGTCCGTCCCCGTGGCCCCAAGACGTCCCGGGCCGCTGCCGTTCCCCCTTCGGGGGGATCCCTAGAAATTGGAAACAATCCCTGTGATGGAAGCCAAATCGCTGTTGATAATCTCAAGTTCCCCCTTCGGGGGGATCCCTAGAAATTGGAAACCTGCTCTATGATGGGCAGCGCCTCACCCTCAGGAGGTGGTGTTCCCCCTTCGGGGGGATCCCTAGAAATTGGAAACTCTTGCGCGTTAACTAGAACCATTTTGTCTAGGGCAAGTTCCCCCTTCGGGGGGATCCCTAGAAATTGGAAACGGCAGCTAGGTTAAGCGATGCTGCCATGCAAAAGGGCGAAGGTTCCCCCTTCGGGGGGATCCCTAGAAATTGGAAACAACTTGCTCTCCTTTCGACAAACTTTTGCCTGTTGGCGTTCCCCCTTCGGGGGATCCATAGAAGTTGGAAACTGTAGTGAGGGAGTGGAATGGCATGTCAGGCAGCGAATCGAAGAATCTCTCGCGGCGAGAGATTCTTGAGCTGGCTGGTGTAGCAGTAGCCAGTCTGGGTTTATCTGCCTGTGCGCCTTTGTTGCCATTAACCTCAACGCCTGCATCCACTGCGCTGGCGACCGATAAGCCTGATGCCAGCGACCTCATCCATCTGGTGTGTTATCCAGAAATTGAAGACTTTGATCTGTTGGCACGACTAGGTATCAACACGGTACTGGTGGAACTCGACGCTCATAGAGATGACTGGCAAGCGACCTATGAGGCGGCAGTTCCTCACAGACTTCGAGTCATCCCGCTGATTTGGGATCAGGATGCTGGACAATCAATCTGGCGATGGGACGAAGAGAGAAATGAATGGCAGTTAGATCGAAGCCGTTATCCAGAATCGATTGGGGCTGCCTTTCTCGGTTTTTTGAAGGACCATCCCGCCTATTTGGCGCAGACGTTCGCCATCTACTCGTTCCATGAACCGCTCTGGCAGCCCGAGAAAACCGGTCCGGAGCGTCTGAAAGCTTTTTATCGTCAGATCACTGAAGAAATCTTCCCCGGCGGGAGTGTCCGCGTCTACGGTGAAGATATCACCATGGGATGGGAAGAGTCAGACGAATGTCTGACAGGAGTGCTCGACTACGAAACCCACAACGTGTATCCCTTCGTAAGCACCCCCAAGGGTCGTTACCGTCCCTTTAATGTGATCGGCAACTACTACGACCCGCCAACCGATGACCGCATGGCAACGATTCAAGCGGAACTCGCCTGCCTTGACGAGCGGCTTCACCGATATGCCTCTGCTCCTCCAGCCAGGACTGGCCGAAGACCCGAGCCCATCGTTCTGATACAGACCTTTGTGGATGGTGAATATACCGATCTCTGGAACCGGATGCCCTCAGCGGAGGAAATGGAAGAGTTTGCTTCAGCGTTTCTTGACAAACGCAAAGACCGGCTGAAGGGTCTGGGCTGGTACTGCTATCGGCAAGCCGCTGACAACTACCTGGCCTGGCTTCACAAAGACCGCTTCGATGAATCAAATGCTGATCGCTGGGAAGTGCCGCACAAAATCTCCAGGCGATTCTTTTTCCGCTAGTTTTATGCGCTGACTGCTATGCGGTACGTTGAGAAAGTGAGAAATGACGCACATGTGCTAAGGAGAGCACACAGTTTGTGCGGAAGCGTGCGCGTGCGCAGGCAAGGTAACGCAGCGGGCAAGGCGGCGCAGTGGATAGCGCAGCGCCGCACAACGAGCGCATCCAGCCAATCGCTTCGCTCCCTCGCTCCGTGCGCGGCTGAAACGCAAGCCGTTAGGCGGCTCTGACTGCCGAAAGGAAAATGAACAATGAAACAAGCATTGATTGTGCTCTCGCTGGTCAACCTGATTTTGTCCGCTTGTGCATCCAAATCCACGACAACACCTGCGCCAACGGTCTCTGTGGGCAGCGCAGCGCCTGCCGCCACACCAACGATGCCTGGCACAATTGCGACCAGCACATCTGCACCGACGACAGGAAACTATCGTATACCACCCCAAAAGACATCCTGGCAAATTCAATATACGGGGGAGATAGATATCAATCTGGACGTGGGCGTGTTTAACCTGGATTTGTTTGAGACGTCAGCCGGCGTTATTGAAGCATTGCATCAGCGTGGCGTTTTCGTAATGTGCTATTTTAGTGCAGGTTCTTATGAAGATTGGCGTCCAGACTCCTCCCGATTTCCATCCGAGGTGTTGGGAAAGGAGATGGAAGGGTGGCCAGGGGAAAAGTGGCTTGATATTCGTCGCCTTGACCTGCTTGCTCCAATTGTGGAAGCGCGGCTGGGTCTGGCTGCTCGAAAAGGTTGCGACGGCGTCGATCCCGATAATGTTAATGGCTACGACAACGATACCGGTTTTCCGTTAACTTACGATGATCAAATCACTTATAATGTTTTTCTTGCATGGCTGGCTCACTCGCAAGGACTTGCAATCGGATTGAAAAATGATCTCGAACAAATCCCTGATTTGCTTCCCTATTTTGATTGGATTCTCAATGAAGAATGTTTTACCCGCCAGGAGTGTCATCATCTCCTTCCGTTCATCCAGGCGGGCAAGCCCGTCTTTGTCGTAGAGTACGAGACTCCTCCCCAGGAGTTTTGCCCGCAGGCCAATCAAATGGGTTTCAATGCGCTTCACAAGAAGTGGGAATTAGACGCTTACCGAACTGATTGTCAACAGTTTTCTGCTCCGTAGCTGCCGCCCGGCATACACTTTCCGCCGACGCCTCACTCCTCGCCGAGGACCCGCGCCCCCGCCGTCATTGCGTTCCTCCCTTGGGGGGATCCCTAGAAATTGGAAACTCATTCCATCGCCGCTCAAACCGATGATTTTCCTTTGATTGCCGTAAGGCGTTTTGCCATCGATCTAGGGATCTCGCATCCAAACTCGAGGCAGGGATCGGGATCAGATGACTTGGCCGTCGGCTGTGATCCTCCCTTTTAGCTTGCTGGCCCGCTCTTCGGCTTCGTCCATAACCGTATCCAGATGCTCCAGCACCTCACCCGGATGCTTTTCCAGCACCCGCAGGGAGAGGGCCATCCGCCCCTTGGTCTCATCCACATCGAGCACGACGGCTTTGAGGCGTTGGCCTGGCTTAAACAAATCCGACAGCGAGGCCACAAAGCTTTGGCTAACCTGCTTGATGTGTAGTAGCCCGGTTACCCCCTCTTCCAAATCCACAAACACGCCAAAGGGTTTTAGTCCGCTGACCTTGCCCTCCACCACTTGGCCGCTGGTGTAACGGCTCAGGTTCTCGGATTTCACAGCCACCCGCTGGGAGAGCACCAGCTTGTTGGCTTCTGGGTTCACCTCGATAAAGCCTGCCGTCAGGGATTGGCCCACCAGCTCCTCTAGACCTTCCCGTTGGCTGAGGTGGGAGCGGGGAATGAAGCCGCGCAGCCCCTGCACATCCACCACCACGCCGCCTTTGTTGGTGCCGATCACCCGAACGGTTACCGTCTGGCCGCTGGCTTGCTTTTGGGCCAGCTCCTCCCAAAGCCGCTTCAGCCGGAGCCGCCGCGCCGAAAGCACAATCTGCCCCTCTGCATCTTCCCGCACAATGAGAAACTCGGCTTCTGTCTTCAAGGGAAAAAGCACGCTCAAATCTTCTCCTGAGCGGATCCCGGCTTCTTTAAGGGGCAAAAAGGCCGGAGATTTGCCGCCAATATCTACCAAAGCGCCATCGTTCTGATGTTGGAAGATGCGGCCTTGCACCACCTGTCCCGGTTGAAAGTTGAGGTTTTGCCCGTCTAAAGCCCGGGCAAAATCTTCCGCAGAAAACGTATCAGCAGCCTGGGAGCGAGAAGAGCGAACAGTCATGGGAACGGCTCAATTCAAAAAGCAGTGGGCTTCAGGATAACCCAAAACTGGCTAGGGATCCCAGCCTCTCCTCTTTGCAGAACAGAGTCCTTGCGGCTTTGGGAGAGGAACAACTGTGGGGTATTGCACGCAGCTCAGATGTAGTACATCAGCCGCGCCTGTTGCTGTTGTGCCTGCCGGTCGCAGAGGTCTTGCAGGGTGGTCTTCTGGAGAATGGCTACTGCCGCCGCTTGGGCATCTTGCCAAGCTTTCAGGAGCACTTCCCGCTCTGGGGTGAGATCGCTTGAGGACCACTCGCGGGAACGGGCGAGATCTTCCCCCTCGATGGCCTGGATAACGTCCAACAGCGAGATCTGCCAGGGCGCTCGGGCCAGGGAGTAGCCTCCTTTTGCTCCCCGTTGGCTGCGCACCAACCCTTGTCTGCGCAAGGTGGCCAGCAATTGCTCCAGGTAGCGATCGGGTATGGACTGATGGGCCGCAATTTCTTTAATCTGCAGCACCTGGCCATCGCTGTAGTGCTGGGCCAATTCCAGAAGGGCCAGGAGAGCATATTCACTTTTACAAGACAGTTCCAAGATATCCATCCTTCCGGGAGAGCCTAGGTCTATGATACTCCGGTTTTTCGCCGGGGTTTGGTGAGATTCCGTCCTGAGCAGGCAAGGGGATCCAGCCGGTAAGGTGGAATAGGCCCCTTTGGGAATGGTTTATGGCGAGTGTCAGCACCCGTGCTGGTTCGGCGCGGATCCCGGTGGAACGATTGCAAGCCTTGCACCAACAGATTGGCAAGTTGATTGCCAACATCGAATCGGTGTTTCAGGGCAAGTCACAGGTGGTGCAAGCGGTGGTCATGGCCTTGGTTGCGGAAGGTCATGTTTTGCTGGAGGATGTGCCCGGTGTAGGCAAGACCACGTTGGCGCGGGCCATCGCCCACAGTTTGGGGGCCAAGTTTCAACGGATTCAATTTACCAGCGACTTATTGCCGACAGATATCCTTGGCCTCACCCTGTTCAATAAGGGAAAAGGGGATTTTGAATTTCGCCCTGGCCCCATTTTTGCCCATGTGATCTTGGCGGATGAAATCAACCGCACCTCGCCCCGCACTCAGAGCGCCCTGCTGGAGGCAATGGCGGAAAGGCAGGTTTCGCTGGACGATCGCACCTACCCGCTGCCCAGCCCCTTTATTGTGTTGGCCACCCAAAATCCTTTGGAATACCACGGCACCTATCCTCTGCCAGAAAGTCAGTTGGATCGGTTTTTGGTGCGGTTGTCGATTGGCTACCCCAGCCCTGAGATAGAGCGAGCTTTGCTGTTGCAACGGCAACAAGCCGAGCCGGTGGAGGCTCTGCAGCCGGTTCTCTCTTTGGGTGAGTTGCGAGAGATCCAGGCGGCGGTGGATCAGGTGTACCTGGACGGATCCCTGGCGGACTATCTTTTGCAGGTGGTGCAGGCCACTCGTGTTTCCAAGCTGCTGCGGGCAGGGGTATCCACTCGTGGAGCGCTGGCCTTGGCGCGGGCGGCACGAGCTCAGGCGCTGGTAAAAGGGCGCAGCTTCTGTTTGCCGGAAGATCTGCAAGCGTTGTTCGTCTCGGTACTGGCCCATCGGGTTCTCCTGGCTGGGTCGGGAGAGATGGCCGGTAACCGACGGCAAGAGGCAGAGGCGGTGATTCAGGACATTGTCTCCACCATTGAGCCGCCTGTTTGAATTCTTGGCTGAACTCGATCTTGATGACTCCAGCATAGAAATCCTGTCTTGTGCTCCAGTTCATAGGGAAGAGGGGAGCCAAAGATGAGTCCAATAAGCTGTTTCATAACAACCGTTTGAAAAGACCATAAGATCAAGCCAACCCTGTCGTTCTACTGTGGGGCCGACTATGAAGCTTGCTACCTCTCGCCAGCTTTGGGTCAATGCTTTTCCCGCCTTGGCTGGCCTTGCTGTAGCCCTCGGCAGCCTGGGATCCGGTGGATCCCTGTGGCAATCGGGGGCAGCCGCTTTGGCTACGGGAATGACCGGCTACCTCGCTTCCGCCCTGGCCGGGAGTGAAGCCAGAGCCAAAACCCAACTGCTGGAGCAATCCCTGGAGTACTTCAAAAGCCAGCAAGAGTTAGGTCTACAACACCTGCAAAACGAGCTGGCCGATCTGCGGGCTGCTCTTGCCAATTGGGCACCCGTTCGGCAGGAAGAGGAAGCGGGCGATGGAACTGATCCTCAAACCCATTGTGAGTTGGGATCCCAGATCCGATCTCAGCAAGCATGGCTGGCGCAACTGCGTGCAGAAGAGCAAAATCTAAAAGCCTCAATAGAAGATTTGCAAGCCAAAAAACAGAAGCTTGTTCAGTATTTGAAAGAGGGCGCTGCCAAACTCGATCAGCTCCACTCACAACGGGATCTTTTGGCCCAAGAGATTGCCAGCCTCAATCAAGTTCGCCAAGCAACAGGCTCCGGTAACTTTGCCGCCCACCCGTCTGGGTTTGGAAAGGGATTCAGCTCCACTTCTACCACCAAAGCTGCCGCCACCTCCGCCTCGGCCAACACCTACGACGCAATTCTTGCAGCCATTGAGGAGAAGGTGAACGACCTAGACGATATGGCAAAAGCGATGGCAGAGCTGGGCTCGCTTGAGGGCAGACGGTAGTTCTTCAAGCACCTTCCAAGTCCAGATCCACCTCATGAACCCGCCGCAGGGATCCCTTGTTAAAAGCTGGGAAGCGTAGGTAGGGGTACTGCTCCTTGGCCTGCCGCAGCTCTTGGAAGGCGGGGGCCAGTTGATCTTTGGGGGAGATCCCTGTAACCACACACCAGATCTTGGTGCGTGTCAAGGCCACAAAAGCTTGATTGCGCCGGCGCAGTTGCTCCTCTACACTTAGCCCCGGCTCGGTGGCGTTTTGAAACTGGCAGACGTAGACTTTCCAAGCTTCGTTGCCCTTGGCCCGGAAGATCCCCGACAGGGTGACGTGCCCCGGCAAGCGGAAAATATCCCGATCGGCATCTTCGCCAGCAATGAGGGCGCTAATTCCTCTTTGTTTGAGCCTGGCCTTTAGGCTTTCCCAGTAGGGTCTGCTCCCTCTGAAGCTGGCTACACTTGTAACTAGAAGATCTTCCGGCCGAAAACTCCACTGCTTCAGGTCGCGCTCGATCTGTTGGGCAATCCAATTCTGCTCCTCTTCCTCAGAAGGGAAGGTGCGCCAGACCAGCAGCGACTGGGGATCCACCTTGGGATCAAAGTTTTCTTGATCGACGGGGTGGCAAGCCTTGCGGGTGAGGGTAATTGGGGATCCAGGCTTGCGAAAATCACCTTCTATCACTTCGTAACCCAAACCTTCCCACTGGTCTTTTTGAGTAACCCCCTGCAAAGGCTGGCCTCCACGCAAAAGACCCATGTTGATGGCATGGGCAGCCATGAGGATGATGTTTGGAGTGCGGTAGCAATGGCGCAGTACGATGGCTCGCCCTCCCAACTGCACTTTGGGTTTGCCCGTCTCGTCGCGCCCGAATAGCTCGGCTGCCCCTGGCACCGTCAACGAGCCAATGCCCTGGGCTTCGTCATAGGCCCAGTAGAGCCGCTTGGGATCCCGTAAAGTTTGATAGGCTAAACGGTAAAAGGCGGGCGGCAAATCTTGACCTTCATCGATCAAGATGGCGTCAAAAAGTTGAGGGATTTCCTTGGCTTCTTTTTCTAACTCTTGGCAGACGTAGTCGAAGGGCTCCGTTGTATGGTCATTTTTATCCCTTAACTCTGCCCTTGCCCGATCCAGGCTTTTGGGCGTTAAGCCACATCGGTGAGCGAGCAGGCGATAAAACCCAAGCTGATCTTGGGATCCCCAGGCATGCATCACCCGAAGCTTTTGCCAATTTGGCTCGATGTCAAACTTGCTCTGACAGACTTCCGAGATTTGCCTGCGAATTTGCTCATAGAGAGAGCGGGTGTAGAAAACTACGGCGATGTCCCAATCCGGGTGGTCGGCGTGGATTTTGGCTGCCCTGCGAGTCAAGACTACCGTTTTGCCCGTCCCCGCCAGGCCTCGCAACCGCTGCGGCCCCTCAGGATATTGGGTGGCAATTTTGCGTTGGTCTTCATCGAGTTTGAAGATCCCTTCTTGGACGCGCCGGATCACCGCCTGCGGATCGTAGTCATATACTGGGTCTTCGCCGGGATCCCCCAGCCCTATCCCCAACGTTTTGAGGATCACTTCCCATTCTGTGGCGTTGAGAGGAGCGCCATTGACCTGCTTGGCCGCATACAGGGTTTGCCGCAACTGCTCTGGGTTTTCCAAATCGTCAGCAAAAAGCAGCGCGCCGGTAAAAGGGGGATCCCCGAAGCGCTCCTGCCATTCTTGTCGCCGAATGCGAGGCAAAGCCAGCCGATATTGCCAGGCAACGCGCGCTTGGAGAGGCCGAGTTTCCAGATTTTGCTGCAGCCAATTCTTAATCTGAAACATTTGATTATCGGCCTGCGCCAGAGGGGTTTCGGTTTCCCTGTGCCACTCGCGCATGCGCCACTCGCTGCCGTCGATGGCCTCGATATTGTAAAGGTTGTAGCCCTTACACTCGAAAATCCAAAAGCCCAGTTCAAAATGAATCAATAGAATGTCGGGCTTGGCCTTGGGGCGGCCCTGAGGGTCATAAATGCTGAACTGATGGAGGAGGTAGCCGGGATCTGAGCCCAGGGCTTGCCGCAGCGCATTCCAAACCGCCGCCTCCGCAGCTATTCCTGGCAAGCTGTCGTCCAGAGCGCCGTCGGGTTGAAAGTGCATGGGGGATCCCTCATTTTCCAACTTGAACCCAGTGTACAACAGGAAACCTGAGCTCTTGGGGAAGGATCCAGGGCCCTTAACGTAAGGTGCGGAATTCCCCACCGTCTATACGGTGGGGATGGATAGCACCCTCTGACTGATTCTGGATGTATTGCTTCACAATTTCTAGGGAGCAAATCATGCCAAAGCCTAGCCCTTCCCAATACACTTTATTGACCGGTATTTTGTTACAAACACTACGTGCAAGTGAATTCTAAAAACTGCGTCAGCGTCGCTTCTTAGTCTGCCATTCTCGATGCTACACTTACTGGGGCTTCGACTACAGCCTGTTAATTTAAAATAGGGTACAGGTTTCAAGAGGAAGGAGAGAAGG
>NZ_JANSIQ010000002.1:0-92216 GCF_047502685.1 Synechococcus sp. OH20
TGTCATAACGACTTGCTATCTCTGAGGTAACCTTGTGTTGCCAATCTCTACGCTGGCGAGCAACCTTGGCTTGGAGCTTAGCCTCTAGCCGGTTGATTTTCTTCCATCTCCTAGAAGCCTTCACTCCCTTCCTGGGTGCACGCTTTCGTCGCTTAAGTTTGGCGGTCTTGCGAATTTTCTCCTCACTCCTCTGCGTAAACCGAGGATTAGCAACCTCATAGAACTCACTCCCGTCATATAGGGTTATGGCGGTCTCGGTGCCCAAATCGTAGGCAACGATGGACTCATACTTCAAGTCTGACTGGGAACCAAACTTAGACCGAGGTACTTCCACCTCTACGGTGAAGGAAGCATACCACTGCCGTAAAGCTGGCTTGTAGACAATAGTTAGTGTGGTAGGTTTCCCCCAGTCCTTGGCTTTGCCCCGCATCCTCAGGGTAATGCCCAAGTCCCTGAGAGTAACGGTGCCGTGCTTACCATTAGTATTTACCTTCCACCCCGTAGCGCTAGGATATGTCCAGCCAGAATACCGCTTGATTGGCTTAAACTTAGGCTTTTTGCTTAGCCCCTGGAAGAAACGCTGATAGGCATAATCTACCCGCTTGACCGTAGCTTGCAAAGTCATGGAGTGGAGCTGAGCAAACTCCGGCCATGCTTTCTTGAACTCTGGCAGAAGATTCTGCTGCTCAAGGTAAGTAACCGTCCGGCGGTTGCGTCGGTACTCATAGCGTCGGTGAGCAACGCAAGCGTTGTAGAGGTAGCAGTGCAAACGGCGGGCAGACAACAAAGCCCGCTCTTGGGTTTTGTTGGGGTACAGCCGAAAGGTCTGCCGCCTGACTACCAGTGCAGTTTCTGTCACCTTTATAGCTCAGTCGAAGCTACAATAGCTATAGCATAGAAATTGGCAAGTTTTATGGTCGAACTACGAAGCAGCGCTCACGCAGTCTTTAGGATTCACCTGAAAGAGTTTTGGCCGCTAACCGGAGTGTGCTAATTGCGTTTGATGGTGAGCCAGACCATGTTCACCTGCTCATCGACCTGCACCCTGATAACAACATATCTAACCTCGTTTCTTCTCTCAAGTCAGCATCAAGTCGCATACTAAGGCAACAGTTTGCGGAACAGCTCAATAAAGTGTACTGGGGAAAGGCTAAGCTTTGGCATGATTCTAAGTGCATTGTCTCATGCGGCGGTGCACCTCTAGAAATTGTGAAGCGATATATCCAGAATCAGTCAGGAGGCGCCATCCCTCCCCACCGTATAGACGGTGGGGAATCCCGCGCCTTACGTTGAATTGTGTCTGCGAGGAGCCGGTTCCCTTCCCGTTAGCGGGCCGTAGGCCCTAAACGTTGCAGGATGCAGCTAAGACCAGATCTGGCGGATGGGCAAGGTAAAGCCGGGTAGCACCTCTTCCCCTGAGAGAGTTTGCGGGTCTTCCAGCAATTCCGGCGCCTTCCCTGCCCGGTAGATCATCGCCCGCTTGCCCTTGGGATCCAGCAGCCATCCCAGCCGGCAGCCGTTGTCCATGTACTCCTGCATCTTGGCCTGGGTTTGAGTCCAAGAGTCGGTGGGCGAGAGGATCTCCACCACAAAATCGGGGCACAAGGGCAGGAAGCCCTGACGGGCTTCCGGATCCAAAGCTTCCCACTTCTCAATCGGGATCCAGGCTAAATCGGGAGAGCGGTCGCTGCCCGAAGGCAGAGAAAAGCCGGTGGAGGAATCAAATGTTTTGCCCCGGCCCGATTGCCGATTCCAAAGAGTTAGATCTGTGGTGATCTCGGCGCTCCAGTGGCCCGTTTCTCCCCCGGTTGGAGACATGATGACCAGCTCTCCTTGGGCAGTGCGTTCCAACTTCAGCTCAGGATTAGCGGCACAAAGCCGGATAAAATTCGCCCGCGTCAGGGTTATCAAAGGGCTTAAATTGAGCGTCAAAGTCGTCATGGCAGGAATTGGGCGTTTATTTGTCTATTGTCTATAAATTGCAGGGCGTTTTGCCTTGGAGACCGACAGGCGAGCTAGCGACCGGCCCTTTGTTCGCCAGCAAATTGGGGTAGACTGCTGCCGAGCAGGGGATCCTGAATCAAAAATTAAGCGACGACTTTTTTGAATCTTCGCCCCACGGGATCCCTGCCGCCACAGTTTCGGACTCACCTGGAGCCGAACTACCGCACCTCAGACCCGATGTACAAGCTCAACTTGGCCCTAGAAGAATTGCCCCGCTACACCGCGGCCCCTGCTGAAGTGCCCCTAGAAGTGGTCGGTTCTGCCACGACTGCACAAGAATGAGAGCACCTCACCCATCAAACTGTTTATTGCTTGGTACTTTTCGGGTGGAGCTGCAAGAATGGCTGCCTCAGATTGCACATATGTAGATGGCAACAGTTCGTCGCGGCAGTGGGAGACAAGCTCTTGCGCCGCTTCTGGCGTGGTTTCCAAGTGAAACTGGAGGCCGATCACTGAGCGCCCAAGCTGAAAGGCCTGGTTCTCACAGCCTTCGCTCTTGGCAAGGTGAATTGCACCGGGTGGCAGCTCAAAAGTTTCCCCGTGCCAGTGGAAAACCTCAATTGAGGGCGAGAAGCGAAAGGTTAGCTCATCAGGGGGCTGTACCCCTTGTACCGGCCACCAACCTATTTCCTTAACGGGATTTGGAAACACTCGGCTACCCATTGCGCTGGCAATCAGTTGTGCCCCCAGACAGATGCCCAAAACCGACTTGCCGGCCTCAATGGCATTGCGGATAAACCCCTTCTCCTGCACTAGCCAAGGAAACGCCCTTTCATCATTGGCGCTCATAGGGCCGCCCATGACGATGAGCATGTCAAATTCATCCAAGCTAGGCAATCTCGTCGATTCAAAAAACTTTGTGCCCGTTACCGGATATCCCTTGGCTTTGAGCCAGGACTCTATGTAGCCGAGACCCTCAAACGGCACATGTTGTAAGTAGTAGGCACGCATACTGATTTCAATGACTAACACCGCAGTCCAGCATAGCTCCTGGGATTCCCTTGCTGGCAGTGCTTCCGGGATTAGAAGGTCAAGTTTCCCAAGGCTGAAGTTCTTCTCGATCTGCCGATTGCGTCATGCTTGGGGATCTCTAAGCTGTCACTGCTTCCGGTTTTATCTCTACTAGGAGTAAAGAGTAGACGAGATGGGATCCCTTCTCATCACTCACAAGCTATTAGGGCTGGCAACATAACGGTATGCCGCTCTCTTCTTGCTCGCGCTGTACAGCCGGTCAGCGAGCTCCGCAATCTCCAAATGTAACGCAAGCCGTTCTAGCCAGGCGACAGGAATTCCTTGTACACCATAGTACGCTCCTGCCACTTGCCCACATACCGCAGCGGTTGTGTCGGCATCGTCGCCTAGATTTGCCGCCATGAGAACCGCTTCCTCAAAACTGTGGGAACGAACGAAACACCACATCGCCGCTTCCAGACTGTCCACCACATACCCGGAGCCGCGTATCTCATCTTCCGGCTTTTGACAGTAGGCTCCACGGGCAATCGCAACGATCTTCTCGGCCCCCACGAATGTCTGGCTGTCACCCAGAGCAACCTCATCCTTTGAGCTACCAGATAACGCCCGACAAATGATCCGCGCCAAAAGACGACAAGCGTCTAGGCATTCCGCCGCACCGTGAGTAACTCGGGAACTCTCCGCTGCAAATCGTTCTGCTGCTTGCAGGTCCGGGAAGAAGAACATAGGAATCGGCGCTAACCGCATTATGCATCCATTGCCGGCTAAGCGCGGATCGCTTGACCCGGCAAAGGGGTTTCCTGTCTGGCGAAACCTGCGCAATGCAGAGGCGGTCGTAGAACCCATGTCGAAACATGTCCCAGTACTGCTCAAGTAACCCGTCTCGGCCCACTTGCAATAACGCCTCATTTGATCATGAGCGTCAAACCCGTTGCACTCAGCAAGGCTGGTTGCCAGGCAAAGCGCCATCGAAGTATCATCAGTCCACTGGCCTGCACGGAGATGGAATGAACCTCCGCCGACCATATCCGTCATCGGTGTAAAGCTTCCCCGTGGGCGAAACTCAACGGTAGTGCCGATAGCATCCCCAACGGCAAGACCGAGAAGACACCCACGGAAACGGTCTTGTTGCTGCATCTGCGTTCTCCCAAGTGGGGTAACGTTTGAGCTCAGTCCGCGGCCCGTCAGGGCCGTCGCGCCTGCAGCGATGAGTTAGGAGTACTCAATATCTATTAAAACCTTTCCTTTACTACCAGCACCAACATTCACTTTTACCCCCTCAATGGGGACATCTAGATGGAAGCCTGCCTGCTCATCCATCATAATTTTCATCCGCTTTGCCCCGTGTTCTTTGCCCGCCTTGATTAGGTCAACGGCTACCTTCGATTGCTTCTCTACGGCTTTCCCAGGTTCTAGAAAATCGAAGACCTTATCAGCGATCCAAAAGAACGGAGCATAAATTTGGCCAAGAACAGGAATTTCAAGGAGATCTTTGATTGCGCTCCGAAAGCCATCTCTTGTTGTCAGGTCATAGTTGCTTTTCATAACTGGCACCTTGTCGGAAGGACTCCTAACAGTTGAACTCACCCGCCGTCAATGACTTAGAGTGCTGAAGATAGCCTAGCATACAATCGGGTGCAGTGATTTGTTATGCTATGTAAGTTTTTCGCTATTCGCCTCTACTACCCACCAACCCCAGCGCCCCCTCACCAACAACCTTTGGAGCAGGTCAGTGATGCTCTCCGAGTCAAGCACTACTCCTACCAGACTAAGAAATTTTATCTTCTCCGGATCCGTCGACATATCTTGTTTCACAACAAGCGACACCCCAAGGAGATGGGTGGCGAGCAGATCAATGCCTTCTTAACCCACTTAGCGGTGGAGGAGAGGGTGGCGGCGTCCACGCAGAACCAAGCTCTCAGTGCGCTGTTGTTCCTTTACCGAGAAGTTTTGCATCTGGAGCTAGACCTTGACCTAGACGCCGTACGAGCCAGGCGCTCAAGCTATTTGCCTACGGTCTTAACCCCTGAGGAGGTCAAGGCTGTCATTGTGCATCTGTCTGGGATCTATCGCTTGGTGGTGCAGGTGCTGTATGGCAGTGGCTCGAGGTTGGCAGGAGCTCAGCAGCTCCGGGTTAAGGATGTGGATTTTGCCCAACGGCAACTGGCGATTCGCAATAGCAAAGGGATGGAGAGCCGGTTAACGATGCTGCCAGAAACCCTAGTGGAACCTTTGCAAGAACACTTGCTCTGGGTTAAGCAACAACATCAGCAGGACTTGGAATAGGGATACGGCT
Organism: Synechococcus sp. OH20; assembly: GCF_047502685.1. Classification (NCBI taxonomy): domain Bacteria; kingdom Bacillati; phylum Cyanobacteriota; class Cyanophyceae; order Synechococcales; family Synechococcaceae; genus Synechococcus; species Synechococcus sp. OH20. Next base: position 5,273 of record NZ_JANSIQ010000002.1, read on the forward strand.
CTGTCTATTTGCCCTTTGCTTTGGAGCGCAAGTACAGCCTGTTCAATAATCAAGGGGTACATTAGATTTCTTTACGCTATACTTTATATTTTGCTCCCAGCTCACGAACGATAGGTAGCTCGCTTAACCAGGATAAATCTCTCCCAATGACCAGCTCCATCAGTGTAGCGTGATGAGTGTTTCTCATAGGAATCAAGCGCATTTGGAATCTGTGCTTGCGTACCATTTCTCTTATTTCTTCTGAATCTTCATATGTCATCAAAAAATCACCTGACAGAGACTTACATATTGTAAAAAGCCTATTATGATCAATTTGGTGATGCTTGTAGAGTCGTCTACCTGCTTGCTTTCTACCGGCTGTGTAGGGAGGGTCAACAAAATAGACAACATCCCCCCGAGAAGCAAACTCTCCCATCACTTTTAATCCATCATCATGACGGAAGTCAATTCTACTGACAATATGATTGAGGTTAACAATTCTCTGAGCAAGGGTGCTCGGGTACCATCGAGAGCCAATTCCTTTTCCGTTCTCTCCGTACTTGATAAAGCGAGAGCCTTTAGCGAGAATCCCGCCGTGTAGCGTTCGGTTTTTCAAAATCGTTTGAAACGCTTGCTCTCTTCTTGTTCTGGGAACTCGCTGAAGTTCTTCTTCAACGTTTTCTCTCGTCATTGGAAATGTCAAGATTTGATGAGCTAGCCACTCGGCATCACCGTTGACAATGGTTTCCCAGACTGAGGCAATTTCGTCGTCCAGTTCAACCATAACTGCCATTTCAACCCAATTCTCGAAGAGAGCAGTAAGGCTAATGATCCCACCACCAGCGAAAGGCTCGACCAGGACACGCGGTTTGACCTTCAGGCTAGTCATCCAACCTCGGAATGTTGGCACAAACCATGTCTTACCACCTGGATAGCGGAAAGGACTTCGCTGCGGTATGGAGGCAACATTCACAGGACGCGGTAGAGGTGTTCCCTCAGATAGGTCGTAAAACAATGAGAGTTGTCTCTGCATCGCTGTGGTTAAAACGGACTCTCAACAGTTTGGTTGGTTGGTTGGTTGGTGAGCTTTAAGTTGCTTATCAAGCTTTTTCTACAGCGACCTTATGAAGTCTTCCATCTTTCCAGGCGATGATGTAGCAATAGAAACCAAAGCGGACTCAAATTTAGTAAAAACTTCATCCACCTTTGTAAGATAATATCGTCTATGATCTCCTTCTTTGTGTAGTTTTAGGTCGTAAAGAAACCACCCAATATCGGCTTCATCTTTTGAAACTTGTTCCAGAGGAGGTAGGGTAGCGAAGAAAGATCTGTTCAGCGCTACAGCAATTTTCTTTCGCCAACTGCGCAAGATCCCACCTTTGTAAACAAGTTGAGGGACAAGCCTTTTTCGAGAGGATGAGAGATAGTCAGGCCGAGGATAACTTGGCTTGCTTGACCAATCCATCAAAGCTCCGATCTGTGGATTACCTATGTAACGCTCAAATGGCTTGCGAACGTTGCCAGAAATGTAGACAGCCTGAATTTCAAGAGCTCCAAAGTCAGCAATCTTGCCATCATCGTCGTATGCAACAAGCACCACATCAATGTTTCCGGCAGTCTTACCCTCGGCATCCTTCAGACGCACTTCTGTCAGGGAAGTCCACCTCACTCCTTCTCCAAAGAAGAAAGAAGCAGCATGATCTGCAACAATCCAATTTTGACGAAACCTAATTGGACAAGTGATGACAGGCTCATTTTCATGATAGATGCTACATACTCCAAGAGGATCTTCTGCTTTGTCTTTTGTGCATTTCGGCACCTTATTGTTGAAAGGACAAAGGCGTTCAGAACGGTACCGCTCTGCTGTTTCGGTTTGATCTGTAACAAGATAGCCAAAGACTTCTGCTAATGGCTGTCTCTTACTACTCATGTAGATTCTTCCTGACTCCAAAGGGCCGCAGGATGCTAATCTTTAAATGACCGCAAGCTTCCTCTTAGCAGAGAACTCCGAGCCCAGAGGAAAGCCTTGGCTGGCTGACAACCTCAATATTAGCTTATAGAGTGCAAGAAACCTGCACTCTAAGCTCTTCTCAAGAGGAAAGCCCCCCTTTGCAATTATTGCGAATTGTTACGAGGCTGGCGTTATACCCCCAGCAGGGATCCGGTTCTCTGGTAGAACGGGAAACAGGCGCTGGGGAAGAATGCCCATTCCCGGCCCACTTGCTTTTTTGCATTGCACAAGGGAGAGCGACTGCATGTTTACTCTGGTTAAGCCCATCACCCGCCACGTGACCCCTGCTGAGCTGGGGGGGCGCCGACTGATGAAGGTGGTGTACGTGGTGTTGGAGCCGCAGTATCAGAGTGCCCTGACGGCGGCGGTGCAGCGCATCAATGCCCAGAACCCCAAGCTGGCGGTGGAGCTGTCTGGCTACTTGGTGGAAGAGCTGCGGGATCCCGCGGGGTATGAGGCTTTCCGGCGGGATCTGGAGACGGCCAATGTCTTTATCGGCTCCTTGATCTTCATTGAGGACATTGCCCAGAAGGTGGTACAGGCAGTAGAACCCCTGCGGGAGCGGCTGGATGCGGTGGTGGTGTTCCCCTCCATGCCAGAGGTGATGCGCCTTAATAAGCTGGGATCCTTTTCCATGGCGCAACTGGGCCAATCTAAGAGCGCCATTGCCCAGTTCATGCGCAAGCGCCAACAGGGATCCAACTTCCAAGAGGGGATGCTGAAGCTGCTGCAGACGCTGCCCAAGGTGTTGAAGTACCTGCCCTTTGACAAGGCCCAGGATGCCCGCAACTTCATGCTCAGCTTCCAGTACTGGCTGGGCGGATCCCGCGAGAACCTGGAGAACTTTTTGCTGATGCTGGCGGATCGCTACCTGCCGGGGATGCGGGATCAGGTTAAGTTTGCCGAGCCGGTCACCTATTTGGAGATGGGCATTTGGCACCCGCTGGCGCCGCAGATGTTTGCCAGCCTGGCGGAGTATTGGGATTGGTACAACGCCCGCGAGGATCTGCCAGAAGACGTGAAGGATCCCCTGGCCCCCTGTGTGGGGCTGGTGCTGCAGCGCACCCACCTGGTGACGGGGGACGATGCCCACTACGTGGCCATGGTGCAAGAGCTGGAGTCGCGCGGGGCGCGGGTGGTGCCGGTGTTTGCCGGCGGCTTGGACTTTTCCAAGACGGTGAACGAGTTTTTCTGGAACGAGCAGAAGACGACGCCAATTGTGGATGTGGTGGTGTCGCTGACGGGGTTTGCCCTGGTGGGCGGGCCGGCGCGGCAGGATCACCCCAAGGCCGTGGAGGCGCTGCAACGGCTCAATCGCCCCTACATGGTGGCGCTGCCCTTGGTGTTTCAATCCACAGAGGAATGGGCCACTAGTGACTTAGGCCTGCACCCGGTGCAGGTGGCGCTGCAGATTGCCATTCCTGAGCTGGATGGGGCCATCGATCCCATCATCCTCTCGGGCCGGGACGCCGCCACCGGCAAGGCCCATGCTCTGCAGGATCGGATTGAGCTGATCGCGGCGCGGGCCATCAAGTGGGCCAATCTGCGGCGTAAGCCCAAGCTGGAGAAGAAAATTGCCATCACCGTCTTCAGCTTCCCGCCGGACAAGGGCAATGTGGGGACGGCGGCCTACTTAGATGTGTTTGCTTCCATCCACCGCGTCATGCAGGCGCTGGCCCACAACGGCTATGACCTGGGGCCAGAGCTGCCCAAAACGCCGCAGGAGTTGATGGAGGCCATCCTGCACGATGCCCAGGCCCAGTACGCCAGCCCGGAGCTGAACGTGGCTGCCAAGCTGTCGGTGCGGGAATACGAGGCCCTGACGCCCTATGTCAAAGCCATTGAAAAATATTGGGGGCCACCCCCAGGGCACCTGAACACCGACGGGCAGAATCTGCTGATTTACGGCAAGCACTTTGGCAACGTGTTCATCGGGGTGCAGCCCACGTTTGGCTACGAAGGGGATCCCATGCGGCTGCTTTTTTCTAGATCGGCCAGCCCCCACCACGGTTTTGCCGCCTACTACACCTATTTGGAGAAAGTGTGGGGAGCCGATGTGGTGGTGCACTTTGGCACCCATGGCTCTTTGGAGTTCATGCCCGGTAAGCAAATTGGCATGTCGGGCGAGTGCTACCCGGATAATTTGATTGGATCCCTGCCCAACCTGTACTACTACGCGGCCAACAACCCCAGCGAGGCCACCATCGCCAAGCGGCGCGGCTACGCCTGCACCATCAGCTACCTGACGCCGCCGGCAGAAAATGCCGGCCTCTACAAGGGGTTGCAGGAGCTGCGGGAGTTGATTGGCTCTTACCAAACCCTGCGGGAGGGAGCACGGGGCATTGCCATTGTCAACGCCATCTGTGACAAGGCGCGCCTGGTCAACCTGGACAAGGACGTGGAGCTGCCAGAGGGGGATGCCGGCCAGCTCACCCTGGAAGAACGGGACACAGTGGTGGGCCAGCTCTACGCCAAGCTGATGGAGATTGAGTCGCGGCTATTGCCCTGTGGGCTGCATGTGATCGGGGCGCCCCCTACCGCAGAGGAAGCCATCGCCACGCTGGTCAGCATCGCCAGCATTGACCGCCCAGAAGAAGGGATCCTTGGCCTGCCTCGCATTATTGCCCAGAGCCTAGGCCGGGATATCGACGAGATCTACCGCAACCGGGATCGGGGGCACCTGGCGGATACGGAGCTGCTGGATCGCATCAACAAGGCCTGCCACAAGGCAGTGGCGGCCCTGGTGCAGGAGCAAACCGACGCCCAGGGGCGGGTCTCCAGGGTAGCTAAGCTCAACTTCTTCAACATGGGGCGGCAGGCGCCCTGGCTGGTGGCCCTCAAGGAGGCGGGCTATCCCCAGGTGGATGCAGAGCTCCTCAAGCCTCTGTTCGAGTTTTTGGAAGAGTGCCTTAAGCAAATTACGGCTGACTACGAGCTGGGATCGCTGCTGCGGGCCTTGGAAGGGGAGTACATCCTGCCGGGGCCGGGCGGGGATCCCATCCGCAACCCCAATGTATTGCCGACGGGGCGCAACCTGCACGCTTTGGATCCCCAGTCCATCCCCACGGCAGCGGCCATCAAGTCGGCGGAGATCGTGGTGGAGCGGCTGCTGGCACGGGAGCTGAGTGCCAACGGCGGCAGGTACCCGGAGACCATCTCGGTGGTGCTCTGGGGCACGGACAACATCAAGACTTATGGGGAATCGCTGGCCCAGGTGCTGTGTTTGCTGGGGGTGCGTCCCAAGCCGGATGCCCTGGGGCGGGTGAACAAGGTGGAGCTGATCCCTCTGGCGGAGCTGGGGCGGCCCCGCATCGACGTGGTGGTCAACTGCTCGGGGGTGTTCCGGGATCTGTTTGTCAACCAAATGGCTCTCCTCGACCGGGCGGTGAAGCTGGCGGCCTTGGCCGACGAGCCGCTGGAGCTGAACTTTGTGCGCAAGCACGCCCTACAGCAGGCCAAGGAGCTGGGGCTGACGCTGGAGCAGGCGGCAACGCGGGTCTTTTCCAACGCTTCCGGCTCCTACTCGGCCAACATCAACCTGGCGGTAGAAAACAGCTCCTGGGAAGACGAGAGCGAGCTGCGGGAGATGTATCTATCCCGCAAGTCCTTTGCCTTCGGCTCCAATCTGCCCAACCAGCAGATGCGGCAGCTTTTTGAGGCCAGCCTGAAAACGGTGGACGTTACCTTCCAGAATCTGGATTCCTCGGAGATCAGCCTGACGGATGTCAGCCACTACTTCGACTCGGATCCCACCAAGCTGGTGCAGAGCCTGCGCCCGGACGGCAAGGCCCCCTCGGCCTACATGGCGGATACCACCACGCCCAACGCCCAGATCCGCACCCTGAGCGAGACGATCCGCCTTGATGCTCGCACCAAGCTGCTCAACCCCAAGTGGTACGAGGGCATGCTCAAGCACGGCTACGAAGGGGTGCGGGAGATCGCCAAGCGGCTGGTGAACACCTCCGGCTGGTCGGCCACGGCAGGCGCGGTGGACAACTGGATCTACGAGGAAACCAACGAGACCTTCATCAAGGACGAGGCGATGCGGCAGCGGCTGATGAACCTCAACCCCCACTCCTTCCGGCGCATCGTCGGATCCCTGTTGGAGGTGCACGGGCGTGGCTACTGGCAGACTTCCCAGGCCAATATTGAGCGCCTGCAGGAGCTGTACCAAGAAGTGGAAGACCGGATCGAGGGGGTGGAATAGGGGCCAAAGGGGATCCCTGCCGATCGTTGGCGCCGTTGCCACTGGAAGAGGGGTGCAGGAGTTCTACCCCAGCAAACCCGACCAGTGCAGGTAGGCTTCCACCAGGGGGGATCCCGCCAAGGCGGCCACGGCACCGCCCAGAGCCAAGTAGGGGCCGAAGGGGATGGGTTTGCCCAGGCGGGCCTTTCCTTTGGTCATGGCCAGCAGGCTGCCCAGCAAGCCGAAGCCGGAACCCAAAAGGAGAGTCACCACGACTCCTTGCCAGCCCAGCCACATGCCGATCAGAGCCAGCAGCTTGCCATCTCCTCCGCCCATGGCCTCCCGCTGCAAAACCCAGCGGGCAACAAAGCCAATGCCCTCCAGCAACCAAATGCCCAATACGGCCCCCGCGATCCCGGCCACCAGCGACAGGCCCATGGCCGCCAGGGATCCGGATCCTTCCAGCCAGGGCAGCGCCAAGCGGGCCAGCAGCCCCGCCAGCAAGCCGGAGCGGGTGAGCGCTTCCGGCAGCAAGAACGTGTCCAGATCAACCAGCGCCAGGGCCAGCAGCCAGCCCAACAAGACACAGGTGAGGATCCCGCGGGGGGAAAAACCCAAGATGGCGATGCTGAGGCCAAACAGCACCAGGGTCAAGGCTTCAACGGCAGGGTAGCGCCAGCTAATCTGCGCACCGCAGTGGCGGCAGCGGCCCCGCAGCAGGAACCAGCCCAGAATGGGGATGTTCTCCGTCGGGCCCAGCGGTGTTTTGCAGTGGGGACAATGGGATCCAGGATAGAGCAGAGAGAGGCCCCGCGGCAGGCGATAGACTACCACATTGAGAAAGCTGCCCACACAGGCTCCCAGCACCAACACCAGCACCCAGCCCAACAGGCGCAGCTCCCAGATGCCGTTCGCGTCGGCGTTGCTCAGCCACATTGCGCAAGCGCTGCGTAGCAGGAGAGAAGGTTGAGCATGGCAACCACTTCAAAAGGGCAGGAGAAGAACGGGAGAGGAGCCCTTCTGCCTCACCGCAGCGGCTCCAACTGCTGCAGCGGAATAAAGGTTTCTTGGGGCAGCAGAATGGGAAACTCAGAAAAGATCAGATCCCCTCTCAGGGTACGGCGGTGGATGACCACACCCCGCGGCGGCTGCTCCAGCACCTCCGGTCGATGCTGGAGATGAAATTGATAGATCTGACGAGCTGCTTGCAGCAACGCGCTGTCCATGTGCGGTTTCCCTACCTTGCGAAGCCCACTATTACCCTAACGATGTTCCCAAAGTCGCTTGGGATCCCTAACGTTCTGTCCGCCCTCTTTGAGCTTTTTTAGAAACGCTTAAGGTTCCTTAAAAGAGCCTTAAAAAGCGAGGATCCCTTGAACCGTTCGCACAAACGGAATGGAGTCTCTACACCTGCTCCTCCACAAAAGACAAGCTGAGCCAGCCTGGCCCTGGCAAGCCTAAACCCAGGATATCGCCGCCGGGGGGTTATGGGCCATCTCCGCCCACTCAATTCCCAATACTCTTTAGGGAACGGGGGCATGCTTCTGGCAACCATGAAGCATTCTGGAGTTGTCGGCAGCCGGCTCAAGACGGTTTGCCCTCAGGGCTGGGGGAGATCAAGTTTGGGCCCATGCTGTAGGAAGAGCCACGGTAACTGGGTTTGGGGTTAAGCTTGTCTTGGAAGCGGGTGATGATCTGGATGGTGCGCTGCACGTCTGCCGGAAAGATCACCACCAGGTCTCCGGGTTCGGCCTTTTCCAAAGCAGTTTCGATGGCAGTTGCCTCATCCAGGATCTCCTGCAAGCGATCCCCTGCCTTTTCCTGTTCCCAACCCTGCCGGATCAGAGCGGCCACTTCGCCTGGCTCCCGTCCCCGCCGGTCATCATCTTCTTTGACGATGGCTCGGTCGAACATCCGCGCCGCCAGGACTCCCAACTCTCTCAGATCGCTGTTGCGCCGATCCCCGGGGCCGCCAATCACGCCAATCTTCCGCTGACAATCCCAGCGTTCCAGGGTGCTCTGAATGGCCTCGTAGCCTGCCGGGTTGTGTGCGTAGTCCACCAACACCTGGTAGCCGCCCACATCGAACAAGTTGAGCCGACCGGGGGTTTGAGCCACAGAACTGGTAAAGGTGCCCAGTGCCATGCGGATGTCGTCGATGGAAACCCCGTGCAGGAAGGCGGCCAGGGTGGCGGCCAGGGCATTTTGGATCATGAAGCTGGCCTTGCCGGAGAGGGTGAGGGGAATGTTGGTTACATCTTCGATGCGCAGTTTCCAGCCCCGTTTCAAAATCGAGATGTGACCCTCTTCATAAACAGCCGCTGTGCCCCCGGAAGCAATGTGCTTTTGAATGAGGGGATTCTCCGGGTTCATGCTGAAATAGGCCACCGTCGCCTTGACGTTGGCGGCCATGGCGGCCACCAGGCCGTCGTCGGCATTTAAGACGGCGTAGCCCCGCTCGTGTACCGCCTCCACCAAAACCGATTTGACGCGGGCCATGTCTTCCAGGGTTTCGATGTCCCCCAGCCCCAGGTGATCTGAGGTTACGTTGAGCACCACGCCAATGTCGCATTCCGGGAACCCCAAACCCTCCCGCAAGATACCGCCCCGTGCCGTTTCCAGCACCGCCACTTCTACGGTGGGATCCCGCAGCACCAGGCGGGCGCTGTGGGGGCCGGTCATGTCTCCCTTGGCAATTTGATGGTTTTGAATGTAAACGCCGTCGGTGGTGGTAAAGCCGACCCGCTTGCCGATACCTTTGAGGATGTGGGCGATCAGGCGGGTAGTGGTGGTTTTGCCGTTAGTGCCGGTGACGGCCAGGATGGGGATACGGGTGTGGCTGCCGGGGGGAAAGAGCATGTCGATGATGGGCTCGGCCACATTGCGCGGGATCCCTTCGCTGGGGGCCAGGTGCATACGCAAACCCGGAGAGGCGTTCACTTCGACGATGCCGCCGCCGGTTTCGTTGACGGGCTGGGCGATGTCCGGGCAGATGAGGTCGATGCCCGCCACATCCAGGCCGATGATCTGAGCTGCCCGCTCGGCAATAAAGGCATTGTAGGGGTGGATGATATCGGTGCAATCGACGGCAATGCCGCCGGTGCTCAAGTTGGCCGTGGACTTGAGGGTGCAATGCTCTCCTTCGGGCAGCACGGTATCCAGGGTGTAGCCTTTGCTCTCCAGGATGCGCAGGGTCATGTCGTCAACGCTGATCTGGGTCAGCACGTTTTCGTGACCAAACCCCCGCCGCGGATCCCGGTTGACCGCATCGATCAACTCTTGAATGGTGGAGCGGCCATCCCCCACTACATGGGCTGGGATCCGTTTGGCCACGGCCACCAGTTTGTTGTTGATCACCAGCAGGCGGTAGTCATCCCCCACCAGGTGTTGTTCCACCAACACCACATCGGAGTACTGGCTGGCCGCATCGTAGGCGATCTCGGCGGCCTCCAAGCTGGTGATGTTGACGGTGATGCCCTTGCCATGGTTGGCGTTGAGGGGCTTGATCACCACCGGAAAGCCCCCCACATCCTCGATAGTGGCCGCCAACTCGCTGCGACGCCGCACGGTGTAGCCCTTGGGCACCGGGATCCCCATGTCTTGCAGCAGTTCTTTGGTGGCCCGTTTGTCGGCGGCCAGGTCGGCGGCAATGATGCTGGTTTTTTCGGTGGTGGTGGCTTCGATGCGCTTTTGGTAGACTCCGTACCCCAGTTGCACCAGGGATCCCTTGTTAAGGCGGAGATAGGGGATGCCGCGCAGGGCGGCCTCATCCAGCAGAGCTTGGGTGCTGGGACCGAAGCGGACGTTTTCTCGGATCTCTCGCAACTCTTGGATGTCCAGCTCCAGGTCGCGGCGGTAGTCTTCTCCATCCACCAAGGCCTGACAGAGATACACTGCAGCTTTGGCGGCAAAGCGCCCGGCTTCTGCCTCCTGATACTCAAAGACGACGTTGTAGGTGCCGGGGGTGGAGGTTTCGCGGGTGCGGCCAAAATCCACTTTCATGCCGGCCAGGGTCTGCAGTTCCAAAGCCACATGCTCCACCACATGGCCCATGAGGGTACCCTCTTCCACCCGTTGCAAGAATCCCCCATAGCAGCCGCGGGAGCACTGATGTTCCCACAGTCCCGGCAACAAGGTCTGCAACCTTTCTTTAAAACCCGGAATGGTGTTGGTGGGGCGCTCCCGCAGGTCTTCCAGATCGAGCCGCATTTGGATCAGCTTGTGACGACGGATGCTCCAGTAGTTGGGGCCACTGAGAACGCGGATGGATCGAATGCGCATAGGGTTCAAGGAAAACGGTAGAGAGGGGAACAGACGACTGCTGCTTATCTGAGAAGGTTGGCGCGGGGAACTTCCTCGGCATCTGCGAGCCCTACCTGGTGCTGCAAAGCACTTGAACAGCTCGCCACGCGAACAGCCCTAATCTACACTCCCTTTGCCAGGGGCGAGAAAGAGTATCCTTTAATACGATTTTTTGGCAGGCGAGCAAGGTTAAGACAACGCCATGGATCCCGCCTGAGGGCGACAGTACAGTGGGGGCAAACGTGCTGCGAGGAGATGGAAAGAACCTATCTGCTGGGGCTGGGCTGGATCCTGGGCCTGTTGCTGCGGGCCTGGCCGGCGGTGAGCGGCTGGGGCTGGGGGATCCCGCTGGGGCTGGGATTGGTGGGATCCCTGGGGTGGCGGCGACGACCGCGTTTGGCCCGCACCTGGCTGGCGATGGGTCTGGTGGGCTGCCTGGCCTGGGCCTACCTGGGCTGGCGGCAGCCGGTTCCCGGCCCGACGGATATTAGCCTGCTGGCGCCGCAGCCGCAGATGAGCCTGGTGGGCACCGTTCTTGCGGAGCCCCGTCCCACCCGCAGCGAGCGGCGGCAGTTTTGGCTTGAGGCGGAGCAGGTGTTGGAGGCCAACTCCACCGCTCGCCAGGTGAGCGGCAAGCTCTACGTCACTGCCAGCCCTGAAGCTCTCCCAAGCCAGGATCTCCATCCCAACCAGCGGGTGCGCCTGACGGGATCCCTCTACCTTCCCAGTCCAGCCCTGAACCCAGGCAGCTTTGATTTTCAGGTCTATCTGCAGCGGCAGGGGGCTTTTGCGGGGTTCAGCGCTCGCGAGGTGATTCCCCAACCGGGCGGGAGGGGCTGGGGAGGTTGGGTGTTGCGGCGGCGGGTGCGGGAGGCGTTCATTGCCGGGCTGGGGGAGCGGCAGGGGAACCTCTTGGCTTCCCTGGTGCTGGGATCCCGCGCTGCTCAACTGGACTTTGATTTGCAGGATGCCTTTCGAGAAGTTGGCCTGGCCCACGTCCTGGCGGCCTCTGGGTTTCACGTGTCGCTGCTGGTGGGGGTGGTGTTCGTCCTGACGCGGCGGCTGGCGGTGCGCCTGCAGCAAGGGATCCTCCTGGCGGTCTTGGGGATTTACCTCACCTTGACGGGGTTTACGCCTTCGGTGCTGCGGGCGGCGGTGATGGGGGTGGCGGCCATGCTGGTGCTGACGGAGCCCAGACTGGAAGGAAAAGTCGGGCTTAACCCCCTGGGGACGCTGCTGGTGGCGGCAGTTTTGCTCTTGATCTACCAGCCCCTGTGGATTACGGACTTGGGGTTTCAGCTTAGCTTTGCTGCCACCTTGGGGCTGCTGGTGGGGACGGCGCCGATTGTATCCCGCTTGGACTTTTTGCCGCCGGCGGTGGCTACCGCTCTGGCCGTTCCGCTGGCCGCCCAGATCTGGACCCTGCCGCTACAGGTGGTTATCTTTGGCCGCATCCCCACCTACTCGCTGCTGGCCAACCCGCTGCTATTGCTTCTAGTAGTGCCGCTGCTGGTGGCAGGGTTTGGGGCGGCCCTGGTGGCCTTAATCTGGCCGGGGCTGGGATCCCTGCTGGCCCGGCCCTTGACGTTTTTGCTCACGCCTTTGATCAACTGGGTGAGCTGGATGGCCGGCTGGCCCCTAAGCTCCTACTACACCGGCAGGGTCTCGTTGCTGCAGTGCCTGCTCCTCTACGGGGCGCTGGTGGCCCTGACCTTTTGGCCCCGCTGGCGGCGGGCTTTCCGCTGGCAGGGTACTGCTCTGGTTATGGCTGCCATCCTGCTGGGGCCGAGGCTGTGGCCGGGGCCGCCAGTTCAGATCACAGCTTTGGCCAGTGGCCGTATCCCCATCCTGGCCATCCAAGCCGAAGGACGCCATCTCTTACTGAACAGCGGCGATCCCCGCTTGGCCGAGCGCACGGTGCTGTCCTTTTTGCAGCAGCAGGGCCTGCGCCGTCTGGAGGGGGCGGTGGCCATGACCTCTGCCGGCTCGGCCAATGGGGGCTGGGAGATCCTGCTTTCGGCTTTCTCCATCGGGCAGTTCTGGGATGGGGGCGGCGTCAATGCCGCCTCGGACAGCTACCTGCGCTCCCTCAGCGCCGTGCAAGCAGCCGGGATCCCCTATCAAGTCTTGCGGCCTGCGGATTGGATCCCTTTTTCGGAGCGGCTGAAGCTGCAGGCTGTCCACACCAACCCTCTGGTGTTGACCCTGGAGGCGGAGGGATCCCGTTGGCTGCTCTTGGGATCCGCCGGCACCAACGTCCAGGCTGAGCTAACCGGATCCCCCCTACTGCCGGCCCAGATCGACTGGCTGTGGTGGGATGGGGGATCCGTGATCCTGGACTTGCTGGAGCGCTTTCAGGTGCAGGCAGGCATCAGCTCCGGCCCTGTTGGCGAGGCAGTAGCCACCTGGTTTCGGCAAAAGCAGCGGCCCCTCTACATTGCCGAGCGCGTTGGAGCAGTGAGCTGGTCGCGGCGGGGCGTGCAAACCCTGAGGGCGCAACTGGACGGATAGGTGGCTTGGGAGAGAAAAGCTGACGCGACAGCTCGGTGTTGGATCAAAAGTTAGTCTCAAGCTAGCCTTCCCAATAGGCCCACGACGAAACCCATAGGCAGGACTGGATGGCAGGAAAGAAAACCGATACCAAACGCGCAATCGAGTCCTACGAGCACCGCGACAAAGAGCGCGTCAACAACCCGCTCGTGGGGCTGGTAACGCCCGAGAACGACCCCGACGCCGGCCAAAAGAAAAAGCGCTACGCCTACGACCCCCACCTTGACCCGCAACTCGTCTGGGCGGGCAAGGCCGAGCATACCTCGTTCGAGGTGCCGACCGTCTCCCTGCACGTCCACGAGCGCATCGATCCGCGCACCATCATCGAAGCGGTACGGAAGAAGAACGGCCAAGCCGAACCCGTGCAACTGGGGCTATTCGAAGAAGAACGTAAGGAACCGTTGCGCCAGGCCATTGAGTTCTACCAGCACAAGCACGGCTGGACCAACCGCCTGATTGCCGGCGATAGCCTGCTCGTGATGAACTCACTGCTGGAGAAGGAGGGGATGGCCGGCAAGGTGCAGATGATCTACATCGACCCGCCCTACGGCATCAAGTACGGCTCCAACTTCCAGCCCTTTGTGAACAAGCGCGACGTCAAGGACGGCAAGGACGAGGACCTGACCGCTGAGCCGGAGCAGATCCGCGCCTTCCGCGACACCTGGGAGCTGGGCATCCACTCGTATCTCACGTACCTGCGTGACCGGCTGCTGCTGGCGCGGGAACTCTTGACCGAAAGCGGCAGCATCTTTGTGCAGATCAGCGATGAGAACGTGCACCGGGTGCGGTGTTTGATGGATGAGGTGTTTGGAGCGGGGAATTTTGTGCGACTTATCACGTTCGCTAAAACCGGCAGCATGGTATCCAACGAGTTAGGCCGGACGAGCGATTATCTGATCTGGTATGCCAGGAATAAAGAACATCTGAAATATCGCCAGTTGTATTCTGAAAAGCTACCTGATGCCTTCTATAGTAATGTGGAGCTACCCGACGGTACCGTGCGAAAGATTACCCGGGCCGAGATGGTCGATCCGTCGCTGTTGCCAGCAGGAGCAAGGGTCTTCCAGCTTGTAAGCCTAGAGGGCTCGGGGCCGCCGGGTGAAGATACGCCACTCCAATTCGAAGGAGAAACCTTCAGGCCCAACAAGAACAGCCACTGGAAGCTGACCTATCCCGATGGCATGGAGGCGTTGAAACAAACAGGGCGCATAACTAAGGATGGCAGCAAACTTCGGTGGAAATATTTCATCGACGACTATCCGCTCAAGGTGCTGTCTGAAGTGTGGGACGACACTGCCGGCTTCAATCCAGATCAGAAGTATGTGGTTGAGACGCGCACCAAAGTCATCGAACGCTGCATCCTGATGACCACCGACCCGGGCGACCTGGTCTTCGACCCCACCTGCGGCTCGGGCACCACCGCCTATGTCGCCGAGCAGTGGGGACGGCGCTGGATCACTTGCGATACCTCACGCGTCGCGATCACGCTCGCCCGCCAGCGGCTGATGACCGCCGTCTTCGACTACTACGAGCTGGCGCGTCCCGAAGAGGGTGTGGGCAGCGGCTTCAAGTACAAGACCGTGCCGCATGTAACACTCAAATCGATCGCCAACAACCCGGAGATTGACGGCATCTATGCCCGCCTGCATCCGGCGGTGGAAAAAGCCCTGGCTGAGCTCAACGCGGCATTGAAGGGTCATCCTGTCCAATTTAAGGTTACCCAGGGCGGCCGGTCTGGCCACTTCGTGGACTTCGCCGCGCCCGACACGGCAACCTTCACCATGCCCGCCGGCCAGGTAGTCAAGGTCAACGAACTGGTGGAATGGGAGGTGCCCTTTGCGTTTCCTGCCGACTGGCCGGAAAAAGCGCGCGATCCCTTCGAGCGTTTTCATCAGGCGCGTCGTACGCTCCAAAAGGAGATCGACGCCGCCATTGCCCGCCACGCGCCGCAGGAGACGCTTTACGACCAGCCCTTTGTGGACCGCAAAAAGGTGCGCGTCACCGGCCCGTTCACCGTCGAGGCCGTGCCTGCGCCTGTGGTCAAGTCGGTGGATGAGATTTTAGAGGAGAAGCCGCAACCTGCCGACATGTCCATTGCCCGCTCCGGCGAGACCCTGCGCCAGGCCGAATGGCGCGACGAGCTGCTACGCACCGGTATTCGCGGCAAGAAGGGGCAATACATCCGCTTTGCCCGCCTAGAGCCGCTTCCTGGCTGTCGCTGGCTGCATGCCGAGGGGGAAACGCGGCCAAGCGACGAAGGGGCAAATACCGTGCGCGAGTCGGCTCCAGCCTATGACCCGATGCGCGTGGTCGTCTCCTTTGGCCCGGAATATGGCCCACTTGAGCAGCGGCAGGTCGAGCATGCCTGGGAAGAAGCACGGATGCTTGTTCCCAAACCCAAGCTGCTGATCTTTGCCGCTTTCCAGTTCGATCCCGAAGCGGCCAAGGATATTGACGAGATGAAGCCCGAGCTGGCCGGCATGCAGTTCCTCAAAGTCCAAATGAACGCCGACCTCTTGACCGACGACCTCAAGAAAAAGCGCGCGAGTAACGAATCGTTTTGGTTGATTGGGCAACCTGATGTGGAAGTGCAGCGCATCACCTCGGGTCCCGACGAAGGCAAGTTGCGCGTCGTGGTGCACGGTTTTGATTATTACAACACCAAGACCGGGCAGATTGAATCGGGTAGCGCAGACAAGATCGCTCTTTGGCTGCTCGATACCGACTACGACGGACGCAGCCTCTATCCCCGGCAGGTCTTTTTCCCAATGGCGGGCGAGAAGGATGGCTGGGCGAAGCTGGCGCGCAACCTTAAAGCTGAAATTGATGAGGAGCTGATTGAGGCGTACCGCGGTACAGTCTCGTTGCCCTTTGCACCGGGCGAGCACAAGCGCATTGCCGTCAAGATCGTGGATGACCGGGGCATCGAGAGCCTGAAGGTCATAAGGGTGGAGACATGATTGACGAGCAAGCTCTGCAAGAAATTGTTCAACGGATCGTGGCAGTGGCACAGCCCAGCCGCGTACTTTTGTTTGGCTCCTATGGCCGCGGCGACGCCGACGCTGGCTCTGACCTGGATCTTATTGTGATTGAACCAGAAGTGTCCGACCCGTATAGCGAAATGATCCGCTTGCACAAAGCTGTGGGCTCGATTGGCCCAGGGCTTGATCTGCTGGTTTATTCGGAGGCCGAATACCAACGGCGCAGTCAGGTTCCGGGCACCGTACTGTACTGGGCGCGCAAGGAGGGAAGAGCCCTCTATGAAGCCCCATCTTGAAGAGGCCTGGCGATCCCTGCGCTTGGCCGATCGCGACCTCAAGGCATTTGAAGTTTTGAAAAAAGATCCGGAGGTTCACCCTTCTATCCTCTATTTCCATGCCCAGCAAGCGGTAGAGAAATCTCTCAAGGCGGTCTTGTTTGCCCAACAGATCGAATTTACACGCACCCATGACCTGGTCAAGCTGGCGCGTCTGCTTGGTGACCGGGGCATCTTGTTGCCGGTTGAGGAAGATCAACTCCGCCAACTCAACCCTTTTGCTGTTGCCTTTCGCTACGACGACACAGAATTTGCCCCTATTCCCCAACAAGAGGTGGCAAGTCTGCTCACAGCGATTCGCCGTTGGGCAGCGGAAGAAGTCAGTGCAGCAACGGAACGGGAGAAAAGCAATGGCTCGGACTACCATTGACCGCCTGATCATCAACTCGCCCTACGAGGAGCCGCGGCAACACTGGCGCTACAACCGCGAGACAAGGCTATTTGAACTGGTCGAAGGCCGCCGCCCGGCAGGGTACGTAGTGGCAACGCCCGGATCAAAGTCTTTCGACGATCCCGGGATCTTTGTGGAGATTCCGCTGGTCAACCAGATCCGCCCGCGCGTGAAGGCTTGGCGTGAGGCAGGCTACCCGGGTGTGACCAGTATCACCAAGCGGCTCTTGGATCACTGGCGTGACCCTGAGGAGTTCGACAGACGTCGCTTTTTCTTTTGCCAGTTGGAGGCTGTGGAGACGCTCATTTGGCTAACCGAGGCGCCGCCTGCCGAGCGGGTGGGCATTGAGATCCCTGGCGACGGTGGGGACTTTGATCGGCGGTGCTGCAAGATGGCAACTGGTACGGGCAAGACCATCGTCATGGCGATGGTGATTGCCTGGCACATCCTCAACAAGGTGGCGAACCCACAGGACGCACGTTTCTCGAAGAACGTGCTGGTCGTTGCGCCTGGGCTGACGGTCAAGAAACGGCTGGCTGTTCTAGAACCGGCGGGCGCAGGCAACTACTACGAGGCCTTCGACATTGTGCCCTCTGCCCTGCTGGACAAACTGCGGCAGGGCAAAGTGCTGATTCGCAATTGGCACGCCCTAGCCTGGGAGAGCGAGGAACAGATCAAGAAGCGCAAAAGCGTAGACAAGCGCGGCGCAATGAGTGACGAAGCCTACACCCGCGAGGTGCTGGGTGAGATGGCGAATGCCCGCAACCTGCTGGTGATCAACGACGAGGCCCACCACGCCTGGCGCGTCAACTGGGAGGCGGAAGGTAAGTATCTGCGCCAGCATGGCTTAAAAGACAGCGCCGAAGAAGCCACGGTGTGGATCGGCGGGTTGGACCGGCTGCATCGCTCGCGCGGCATCCTGACCTGCTACGACTTTTCCGCCACCCCCTTCGCGCCCTCGGGAAAAAAGAGCAGCGAAGAGGCGCTCTTCGGCTGGATCGTCAGCGACTTTGGGCTGAACGATGCCATCGAATCGGGGTTGGTGAAGACCCCGCGCGTGGTGGTGCGCGACGATGCCGTGCCGGATGCCAAGACCTACAAGTCGCGGCTCTATCACATCTACAACGACCCCGACGTGAAGGACGACCTGAACCGCCAGGCCAAGCCAGAGGAGCCGCTGCCCGACCTGGTGCTGAACGCCTACTACTTGCTGGGCTACGACTGGCGTGAGACGTGGAAGGCCTGGAAAGCGGCTGGCCTGCCCACGCTGCCCGTGATGATCACCGTCTGTAACCGAACCGAGACGGCGGCGCGGGTGAAACACGCCTTCGACTCACGGCGCATTCCCATCGACGAGCTCTGCAACTCAGAAGGGATCCTGCACATCGACTCGAAGGTGTTAGAAGAGGCTGAGGCAAAGGAAGAGCCCACTGCAGTGGTGGAAGCCTCAGACGAGGCTGAGGATGGAGAAGAGGAAGACGCACCAGTCGAACGTCAGTTGACCAAAGCAGAGCAGGCAGAACGTTTGCGAAAGATCGTAGATACGGTGGGTAAGGTAGGGCAGCCCGGCGAGAAAATCCAGAATGTCATTTCCGTCGGGATGCTGAGCGAGGGCTGGGATGCCAAAACCGTGACGCACATCATGGGGCTACGGGCCTTCACTTCGCAACTTCTGTGCGAGCAGGTTGTGGGCCGAGGCTTGCGCCGCACATCCTACGAGGTCAACCCACAAACGGGGCTGCTCGAGCCCGAATACGTCAATATCTTCGGTGTGCCTTTCACTTTCTTGCCGCACGAGGATAGCGGAGATGGCCCGCCGCCACCACCAACACCCAAGACCGCGGTGGAGCCGGATCCGACCAAAGCAGAGTTTGAGATCCGCTGGCCAAATGTGGTGCGCATCGAGCGCGTACTTCAACCAACGTTGACTCTCGATTGGTCAAAGGTGCAGCCACTAGAACTAAACGCTGCCCAGACACCGCAGGTGGCAGAACTGGCACCAGTTCTTGAAGGCAAGCCAGACGTGACCCAGATCAGCCGCATTGAGCTAGAGCGGTTGGCGCGGGAATTTCGCACCCAGCGCATTATCTTCGCAACTGCCCGGGATGTGTTCGATCAGATGAAGCCAAGCTGGAAAGGCAGTCGCGAAATCTTGCTGGCGCAGTTGGTGCGGATTGTCGAGCAGTTCATTCGTTCTGACCGCATCTTGATCTCCCCACCTCTCTTTTATCAGGATGAACTGCGCCGCCGCCTGATCATCACCCTCAACATGTCACGAGTTGTGCAACATGTCTGCGAGGCGGTGCGGCAGGAGAACACCGAGCGGCTTACTCCAGTCTTCGACCGCGATCATCCCATCGGCTCGACAGGTCAAATGCGCACCTGGTACACGAGCAAACCTTGTGAACGCACACGCAAGTCGCACATCAACGTCTGCGTCTACGACAGCACCTGGGAAGCATCAGATGCCTACGTCCTCGACAACAGCGACGACGTGAGCGCCTGGGCAAAGAACGATCACCTGGGCTTCGAAGTCCTGTATGTGTATGGTGGCGTAGTACGCAAGTGTCGACCAGATTTTCTTGTGCGGCTATCCAACGGCGACATGCTCATTTTGGAAACGAAGGGACAAAACACCGAACTAGACCGGGTGAAGCAGCGCTATCTGGACGAGTGGACGCAGGCCGTCAATGCCCATGGCGCGTTCGGTCGCTGGCGGTGGAAGGTAGCACGTCACCCTGGCGAGATACGGGACATTCTCTGACTTCCCTCTCCCAGAGGGAGAGGGGCTGGGGGTGAGGGCGTCAGCGGCGCGGAGCGCTTAGTATGGGACTACCAAGCTACTCTGCTGTGTTGGCCGAGTTGGCTCCTGAGGGGCATGGAGAAGGAAACACTCGAGAGTTTTTTGTCCATCCGGGGGGTGATGGGGGTGGCGCTCCTGAGCCGGACAGGCCGCCCTTTTTTCTACCGCTCTTTTCAGAACTTGGACAGCCGGCAGCAGCAGGCCCTTGCCGAAGGGCTGTTTCAGGTTTTGCAGACCATGCCCCCAGGCCTTGACTACTTTGACTTTCAGTTTGCCGAGCAACGAGTCTTTGTCTACCCCTTAGGGCCGGAGTGGGTGTTGCTGGTGGCGGTCAATGACGAGCTGGTGATGCCGGTCTACACCTTGGCCGTCAACCGCCTGCGGGCCGAGCTGCAACAGGATACGACGAAGGGCCTGGCCACCTTTCGCCTGTTGACCAGCCAGGCGGAGGCCGTCCGGAACCCTACCCAACCCAGCTCCACCCTAGCAGAAGGCAAGCCCACACCAAGGGAGGAGGCGACCCAGCCGGCAGCGACAGGCAGCCGCATGCAGATGGATGTCTTTGTGCAATCTCTCAATCGCCTCTGCCAGATCACAAGCGGCTATTTGGGCAAGGCAGTGATCGTCAACTATTGGAAGGCAGCGCGGCAGGAAGTGGTGGAACGCCAGGGATCCTCAGCCGAGTGGCTCAACCAGTTCGAGATCGAGCGCAGCGGCCAAATCCACTACCGGGGCACCCTCAAGGAGCTGGACGAATCTCAACAAAAGGTGCTGCGGGACTGGGTACTGGCTTTTTTCCGCCGCTGCGAAGAGGTGATCCACGACTTTCGCAATTTAATCAAATCGGCTGAATTGCGCTGGTAAAAGCAGAGGAAGCTGCTTTTCAAACAGCGTCCTCAAAGCGCCATGGCCGGTTCTTGGCCGCGGAAAATCCAGGCTAAGCTATGACCATAGCAGATCACCCCAGGTGCAGACGGGATCCCTGACCGAGGATGGCTCCTCTGGCCACCACGAACCGGTGGAGTGAGGATCTGCTTTGCTACCGCGATGCCACCGGATCCCTCGCTACCATCTGCTTACGGCACGCTAGGCGAAGGAGTTGCCATGCTGAGAATCGTCACCCAGCTAACCGAGGCTGAAGCCGAGCTTAGACGGATCTCGGAGCGCACTCAGGCTGACCAGAACCTGCACCGTGAGGCCACTGTGCGGGAGATCCTGCAAGCAGTGCGCCGTCAGGGGGATCGCGCTCTACTGGCCTACACGGCTGAGTTTGACCAGGTGGAGTTGAGCGTGGCGGAGCTGAAGGTCTCGGGGGCGGAGCTGGAGGCGGCCTACCAGGCGGTATCGCCGCAACTGCTATCGGCCCTGCGCCTGGCCAAACAGCGCATTGAAGCCTTTCACCGGCAGCGGGTGCCCAGCAGTTGGGTGAGCTTTCCCGGCCCTGAGATTGTCTTGGGCAAGCAGTACCGCCCCGTGGACCGCGCCGGCCTCTACATTCCAGGAGGGCGGGCCGCCTATCCCAGCACCGTGTTGATGAACGCCATTCCGGCCAAGGTGGCGGGGGTGCCCGAGATTGTCATGGTGACCCCACCGGGATCGGACGGGCTGGGGGGCAAGGGGATCAGCCCGGCTATTTTGGTGGCCGCCCAAGAAGTGGGCATCCACACCATCTATCGCGTCGGCGGGGCCCAGGCCATTGCGGCGCTGGCCTATGGCACCGAGACCATCCCCAAGGTGGATGTAATCACCGGCCCCGGCAACATTTACGTGACTTTGGCCAAGAAGCTGGTGTACGGCACGGTGGGGATCGACTCGCTGGCAGGGCCTTCCGAGGTGTTGATCATCGCCGACGAGAGCGCCAATCCCCTCTATGTTGCCGCCGATCTTCTGGCCCAGGCCGAGCATGATCCCCTGGCGGCGGCCGTTCTCCTCACCCCCGATCTCCAGTTGGCCCAACAGGTGCAGCAGGCGGTGGCGGCCCAACTGGAGACCCACCCCAATCGCCTGATGGTGGAAAAGGCGGTGGCCAACTACGGGCTCATCGCCGTAGTGCCGGATCTGGCGACAGCAGTCAACTTGTCCAACCAGTTCGCGCCGGAGCACCTGGAGCTGCAGGTGGCGGATCCCTGGGCCCTGCTGGATCCCATTCGCCATGCGGGGGCAATCTTCCTGGGGCACTACACTCCAGAGGCGGTGGGAGACTACCTGGCCGGGCCCAACCACACCTTGCCCACAGCGGGGGCGGCTCGCTACGCCTCAGCTCTAGGGGTAGAGACCTTCCTGAAGTACTCCAGCCTGATCCAATACGGCTCGGCAGCTTTGCAGGAGGTGGCTGGCGCGATCCAAGCTCTGGCACAAGCGGAGGGGCTGCCCGCCCATGGCCGCTCGGTGCAACTGCGCTTGGCCGAGGGGAGCTAGAGAGTTTGGCCTGGCCGCAGGTTGGGTGACGATGGCAGCTTCTGTCTGGCGAAAGGGGCGGTGGTGGAGAGAGGCTCTGTCTGCGGCCATGGGATCCCTGCTGTTGGCGACGATGGCGGCTGCGGAGGGGATCCCTTCTCCGCCGCTGGCCGTGCCGTGGGAGTGGGTGTATGCCCTGCAGGAGCAGGCGCGGCAACGGCAGTGTACGCTGATTGGCCTGCTGCGCAGCCGGCCTCTGCCGGCACCGGATCCGCAGTGGCAGGTGTACACGCGGCTGGATTTGGTGGCCACCCCTCAGGCCAGTCGGTTGACCAGTGTGTTGTTTGCCAAGAACACTCGTACCCAAGCCTTGCAAGTGATCTATCAAGCTTCAGCGTCTGTGTACGACCCCGCCGAGCCCTTGGATTTTGCCATGATCCTGCCTCTGGCCTGGCAGGACAACACTCTGCTGGCGCGGGAGTACGCAGGCTGGTTCCAAACCGATTTGAGCTGGGATCGGGCGGTGATCTGGCCCTTGCCCACCGACTCGACCGGGATCCCGCCGGTACAGGTTTGGGAGCCACCGCCGGCCCTGGGATATGCCGAGCTGCTGGGCTGGGATCCCCAGGCGCGAGGGCGGGTGCTGTTTGCCGTGGCCGATAGCCTGGAAGAGGTGCCGCGGCTGGTGAGCGTTGGCTCCTCTTCCGATTGGTTGGTGCGGGGAACGGCCACGCTGACCGTCCCCGATTCCTCGGGTTTGGAAGAGGGCTGGATTGGGGCTGTTCCCGCAGGGTCAGCGGCCATTTGTCATGCCGGGAACTTTGGGCTAAACATCAGGTAGCCCTTCTCGATAGCCCTGAGCTTGGCGTTAGCGGATCCAAGACCGCGGGCGACGCAGCAGGGCCAAGGGATCCAAGGGCAACGTCGATAACCAAGGAGTGGGGCGAGCATGTCAAGACCGCAGGTACGGCGGGGATGGCCTCTGGAGGCCTTTGTGGGCGATGTTATCGTCTGTACACTGGAGGGATCCCATCTGGATCAAGTGACGGAGATCCGCGTCAGCCCGGCGGGCAAAGGGATCCGGGTTAGCTTCGGGGATCCCTTGGGGCGCTCCCAAGGGCCGGTGCAGGCCACTGCCGAGGCACTGACCGTAACTTTTGAGATCGATCCCAGCACCTACCCTGGCGAAAAACGCATCGAGCTGATCTCGCCGGCAGGGCCCAGCGATCCCCTGCCGTTTTTGGTGATGATGTAGAGTCGCGCGGCGAGGAAGTGGGTCATGCCGTTTGCGATTGCTCCGAGCGATGTGGGTGTGCTGCTGCTGGGGGTGGGCCTGTTGCTCTTGGCCGGCGGCTGGGCCTGGTGGCTGCGACGACAGCAGCAGGCTGCTCCCCCAGACTCGACAACTGTTTGGCCGGCAACGGCGGTTGACCTCTCTGCCCTTACGGTGGAACAGGAGGCCCAACTGCAGCCCTTCGAACAGGCGGTGGCAGATCGGCCCCAGGATCCCATTGCCTGGTACAACCGCGCCACCACCCTCGACCACCTGGGGCAGGCCCAAGCTGCCCTGGCCAGCTACGATCGTGCCCTGGAGCTGAAGCCAGATTTTCCCGAAGCCTGGAACAACCGCGGCTCTCTACTGGACGATCTCGGCCGTCACCAGGAAGCGCTGGCCAGCTACGAGCGGGCTTTGCACCTAAAGCCGGATTTTTTTGAGGCCCGCTTTAACCAGGCCAACACGCTGCGGCAACTGGGCCGCTACCAAGAGGCCCTGCGCGCCTACGAGCAGATTCTCACCTTCCGCGCCGATAGCTCGGAAACGTGGTATCTGCACGGGCTAACCTTGGCCTCGCTGGGGCAGTGGCAGGGATCCCTAGCTAGCTACGACAAAGCCCTGGCCATTAACCCCAGCAATCCCCAGGTTTGGCAAAGTCGCGGGCTGGCCCTAGTGCACCTGGAGCGCTACGCCGAGGCCCTGGCCAGCTATGAACGGGCCCTGCAACTGGGCTCCGCATCGGCTTCCCTCTGGGCCAGCCACGCCCTTGCCCACCACCGCCTGGGCAACTGGATGGAAGCTCTCAACAGCTACGACCGCGCCCTGGCCCAGGATCCCCAGCGCCCTCAGATCTGGGTGCAGCGCGGCCTGGTGCTGATGGACTTGAACCTCTACGGGCTGGCCATCCAGAGTTTTGACCGGGCCCTGCAGATGGATCCCGAAGATGCCGAGGCCCACTACGCCAAAGCCTGCTGCTGCGCCTGGGAAGGTCAGGTGCCCCAGGCTCTGCAAGCCTTGGAGCAAGCCCTGCGCCTGCAGCCGGAGCGCTACCGCCCCTTGCTCTCCTCTGAGCCCTATTTCGACCTCATTCGCAGTGAGCCGAGCTTTACGGCCTTCCTGACAGCCCTCTCCGGCCTTGGAACCGACACAGAGGGATAGCTTGGTAGCTCCGTATTTCGTGCGGGGCGGAAAAGCCCGTAAGCAACTTTAGTTGCTCATCGTCTGCGTCCTGAGTTCCAGAGGATGGGCCGGCAACAGCAATCTGGTGGCTCCGCCCAATGCAGAGGAAACCCGCTGATTTTCCGTAGAGATGCTGTTGCTTACAGCGAAAAACCTGAGCAAACTGAGAACACTCCAGCTCCTGGCAGATCTCGGGGGCAAGTTGTGTTCTTGTTAACATCTGGTAGCATTTTCATGGACACAACCTGATACTGTCTGCCTGCAAGCTTCTTCGCGGTTGGTTCCAGGGGAAGTCTGGTTTCGCCTGGCATCTGCCGCCTTTGAGTTGTTTGGGTACTGATCCGGCTTTGAATGACTTCAGCTCAGAAAGTAAAGAAAAGAAAAAAAGTAATTGTCTATGCTAACAGCTCCTCAGCGGTCTTCTCTCGACGACTCCGAGCCGCCAACGCCATCGACAGCCGCGGCTCCCCTATCTTTGACTAAAGCTAGTATTGGCGATACTGGATCCCGAGCTGTGGGTGCGTCTATGGCATCCAAACATGAAGATGTTAAAGCTCAAACTGCTGCACTGTTGCGACTGTACCACCAGACTCGGGATCCGGCCCTGCGCAACCGGCTGGTGGAAATGAACCTGGGCTTGGTGCGCAAAGAAGCCCATCACTGGAGTAACCAATGCAATGAGGGGTACGATGACTTGGTACAAATCGGCTGCTTGGGTTTGATTCAAGCCATTGAACGCTTTGATATTACCCGTGGCCTGGCTTTTAGCTCTTTTGCCATGCCCTACATTCGCGGAGAAATTCAACACTACTTGCGGGACAAAAGCTCCACCTTGCGGATCCCACGTCGCTGGACGACTCTGCAGCGGCAAGCCAAGAAGGTGATTGCGCGCCTGCGGCAAGAGTTGGGCCGTCCCCCCTCTGAGGCCGAGGTGAGAGAAGCTTTGCAACTGACGGACCGGGAATGGCGAGAGATGGAACTGGCTCAACAAAATAGCCTTTTGCTCAGCCTTGATGCCCCCATTCAAACCGGGGAAGATAGCGTTGCTCTAGGCGAGGTCGTTCCAGATCAACGCTACCGCAGTTTTCAACTGGCTGAAGAAGACCGCATCCGTCTGCAACATGCCTTAGCCAAGCTGGAAGAACGCACCCGCCAGATTTTGGAATTTGTCTTCTTCTACGACCTCACCCAAAAAGAAACGGCAGAGCGGCTGGGGATCAGCGCCGTTACTGTTTCCCGCCAGGTCAAAAAGGGGCTGGAACGCCTGGCCAAGTTGTTGAATCAAGATATTTTTTGATATTTTTTAAAGTGTTTGGGCCAAGGCGATTGACGGTGCTTTCCCATCCAGTAAAATGCCGGAGCCTCGGTACTGCAATAGATTGCTAGACTAATGGGAACACCGATCAAAATATATTTGATGAATAGAAAAAAGCGCTCTTCTCGGGATCAACCCTCAGCACGTCGCGGTTTCAAGCCCAAGCTGAACCACAACTTGCTCGGCAGGGATCCCTTCTTCCACGGCCAGCCCAACCGGCTCAGCTTGGCTCCTTATGTGCGCACCTTGCCCTCGGTTGTCGATGCCATGCTGGATTTGGCCCAGGTGGGGCGCGAAGATGTGCTGTACGACTTGGGCTGTGGGGATGGCCGCATCCTCATTCGAGCGGCACAGCGCTTTGGCACGCGGGGTGTGGGGGTGGATATCGACCCGGAGCGCATCCTTGAAGCCCAACAGCGGGCCCAAGAAGCCCAAGTTCAGGATCGAGTCATCTTTCTCCAGCAGGATTTGCTTAATTTGGACTTAGCCCCGGCGACAGTGGTGAGCTGTTATTTGCTGCCCCGCTCCCACCTGCTGATCCGAGACAAGTTGCGCTCACAGCTCCGGCCTGGCGCCCGCTTGGTTACCCATTCCTTCGACATGGGAGATTGGCCCCCCACCGCCACCACCACCGTATCGGATGTCATCAACACCTACACCATCTACCTGTGGCAGATCTAGCCCTCCCAGGCCATCACTTCCCAAACAGCCGCAGAAGGCTGGTGCAACACAATCCGGTTGCCATCGGGATCCTGAAAATCCACCTCCTGTCCGTGAAAAGCTTGCCGCAGGGGGGAGATGGAGAGCCGGTAAGTTTTCGACAGCCCCTCCAGCGTTGTCAGGGATCCCTGTAAATCCTGCACCTGCAAGCAGAGGCTCATCGCCCCGGCTTGAGCAGCAAAGTTGGGGTGACGGCTGCCATAAAGGCCCAGCCGCAACCCCGGCAGACGAAACTCCACATACACCGGCTCCCCCTCGGTTGGGAGCTGAGCTTGAGGAGGGATCCCCAAGAGAGCCTGATAGAAGTGCTGTAGACGGGGTAAATCCGGGGTAGCCACGCTAACCAAGGCACCGGAAATCAGCATTGCAACCGCGTGGGGTAGTTCTGTTGCTTTACCCTAGTCTGGCTCAGGGCTCGAGAACAGAGTGAGCCACAACCGCAGGCACAAAGGCAGGAGCGGCCAAGCCCGAGGTGAGCAAATAAGGCCGCACCAGCGCCGCCAAGCCGGCAATGAACAGCGGGTCGGCATTTAGGGCGGGCACCCGGCGAAAATCGGCGATCCCAACCTGGTGGGCCAGCTCCCGATACTCGATGTCGATCTCCTGCAGGGTCTCGATGTGCTCCGACACAAAGCTAATCGGCACCACCAGCAACTGCTTCACCCCGCGCGCTCCCAGCTCCGGGATAACCCGTTCGGTATAGGGTTGCAGCCACCGCACCGAACCCACCCGGCTTTGGTAGGAGAGGGTGTGGTCATTGGGGCGCTCCACCTGCTGCCAGATCAGCCGCACACAAGCTTCCATTTCCTGTTGGTAGGGATCCCCGGCCTGGGTGACATAGCTTTCGGGAATGCCGTGAGCGCTAAACAGCACATGCACCCTTTCGGGATCGGCAAACCGATCCAATTGTTCCCGAATGGCTCCTGCCATCGCCTGCACGTACTGAGGCTGATCGTACCAAGAGCTGATCTGGCAGCGCTCGATGCGGCCCAGCTGCGGGTCTTCGGCCCAGAGCCGATCCAGCAGCTTAAAGCTGGAGCCGGTCGTGCTGATGGAATACTGCGGGTAGAGCGGCAGCACCACCAGGCGGGTGATCCCATCCGACTTGATCTGCTGCACCACCGACTCGATGAGCGGGTGCCAGTAGCGCATGGCCACATACACCGGCACGTCGTAGCCCTCGGCCACCAGGTGTGCCTGCAGTTCTCGCGCTTGCTCGGCCGTGATGCGCCGCAAGGGGGATCCCCCCCCAATGGCTGCGTAGTTACGCCGGGATTTTTCGGCCCGCAGCGCGGAGATGGCCCAGGCAAAAGCCCCCTGCAAAAAAGGAAACGGCAGGCGGATCAGCTCGGGATCGGCAAACAGGTTGTAGAGAAAGGGCTGCACATCGGCCTGGGTCTCTGGTCCCCCCAAGTTCAGCAGGAGCACGCCGCTTTTGGACATAGCAAAACTCAATCATCGTTCTTTATCCACTGTAGGGGGTCTTATCCCGCAGCGGGAAAGTGGCCTTAAGTTTTTTTGCAGCCTTTCTCATCCACCTATCCAACCTTGGCGAAAGCAGCAACGGCAGGCACACCTCACCTGATGGCGCAGCGAAGTGAGGCTATTGTATACCTATACGCCGCTTGGCTCTGGGACATTGAGCCTCGTCGCCAAGCCTTCTGTCCCTCCCCTGCTGCGCCGTAGCGTGGGGTCTCTCGGAGAAAAACGATGAGTTCTCGCTACCTACTGCCCCCTGCCGAGCCCAAATCTGTCGGCACCACCTACATCCTTTGGGCGCTGGGCATATTCGGGATCTGTGGCGTCCATCGCCTCTATCTGGGCAAAACCGTGACGGGCATTCTCTGGCTTTTGACCTTCGGCCTTTTGGGCTTCGGCCAGTTGATCGACCTGTTTCTGATCCCGGGCATGGTGGAAGATTACAACTTCAAGCTGGCCGTCCTGCAAGGAGTGCGGCCCTCTCCGGCTCCCGCAAAAGCCGTCTCGGCCCCGCCTCAGCCTTTGAAGGGTCAGGCTTTGATGCGGGAGATCCTGCGGCTGGCGCAGCAGCGACAAGGGATCCTCACCCTCTCCGAAGTCGCCATCGAGCTGCCTGCTGACTTTGACGAGATTGAAAAAGCGCTGCGAGAGCTGAGCCGGCGGGGCATCGCTTCTCCCGAGAACAACTTGGCTACCGGCGCAGTGGAGTACCACTTCCCTCACCTGTTGCGCTCCCCTGGCGACCGGCGCTCCCTCTGACAACGTCCTACTGGGATCCCAAGATGCCCCGCTGTTTGGCCAGTTGCATCGCCCGGCGAAAGGCCAGCAGGCCCAGCCCGAAGTAGAAAAGGCCGCTGGCCAGAGCCATGAGCAGCCGCAGGGGATCCAAGCCCGCCTCCCGCACCATCAGATCCCGCAGCAAGCCGGCCCCTGCCGTCATGGGCAGCATCTGCCCCAGCCACTTCAGGGATCCCGACCACTCTTCCGTGGGGGTGGCCAGGAGAAAGAGCAGGCCGAATTGGCTGAGGATCAGCAGTTGTTGGATGCGCTTCCAAATCAAGGCGGCGGATCCCAGCAAAAACGAGAAGCCATAGGCCCCCAGCACCACGCTCAAGAGGGGCAACAACAGAGTGGGAGGAAAGCGCAGCCGGCTGCCTGTCAACAGCAAAATGACGCCCAAAATAACGACGACGACGGAAAAGCGCAACACCAAGCTGGCGCAGGCCCGCGCCAAAAACAGGGTGGTCGCCGAAAAGGGCGAGAGCAGCACTTGCTCCAGAGTTCCCGTCTGGGCTTCTACTTGCAGGTTGAGGGCAATATCGTTCACCACAAAAATGACCAGCGTCCAGAGCACATAGCCGATCACCACCGCGTCCAGCCGTTCGCCAAATTGGGAGGCCGGCCCCGCCACATACTGAGCGCCGGCAAAGAGGGCATAGAAGAAAAAGGTGGTGATCAGGATCCCGCCCAGGGCTTCTGCCGGATAGCGGATGTACTGGATCCAGGCCCGCTTCAGCTCCGCCCAAAACAGGTGTATCGCCTGCATCATCCTCGCCCATCCCCTCTTTTTAAGAGCTTGAGAAAAATGTGGGTGAGATCCGCTTCCTCTCGCTTAATGCTAAGCAGGGGCAAGGGCTTGAGGATCTCCAGCACCTGATACAACGCCTCTGAAGAGCCGCCAAAGCGCAACTGATGGAAGCCGAGAATCTCCACCCCTTGCTGGAGCAGGCGCTCCGCCCGGCTGGGATCCAGGTCTTGTTCCAACTCAATCCGATAAGTACTGGCTGCGCCGGCAAACTGGCGGATCAGCTCCTGCGTGGGGGCCTGGCAGAGGATTCTCCCCCCCTCGATCACGGCCACTTGGTCTGAGAGGGCCTCGGCCATCTCCAGTTGGTGGGTGGTGAGGAGAATGGCCCGACCCGAAGCGGCAATTTGGCGGATCAAGGATTTCACCGCTTGCGCCGCTTCCACATCCAGCCCCAAGGTGGGTTCATCCAGCAACAGCAGAACCGGCTGGTGCAGCAGGGCAACAGCAATGGCCACCTTCTGCTGCATACCCCGCGAAAGGGTTTGCACGGCAACATCCCGTTTTTCCAGCAGGCCAAAGGTTTCCAGTAGCTCCAGCCCCCGCTGGCGAGCCGTTCTGGGGGATAGCCCCCGCAGCACGCCAAAATACTCTAAGTTTTGCAGGGGGGTGAGCCGCCAGTAGAGGTTGCGGTTGCCTTCCAGCACCGCCCCCACCTGGGCCAGCGCACCCGCATCGGCGTGGGGATCCCGTCCCAGGATGCGCACCGTGCCGGCATCCGGCTGGATCAGCCCAGCAATCATCTTGATGGTGGTGGTCTTGCCGGCTCCATTGGGCCCCAAGAAAGCCAGGATCTCCCCTGCCGCCAGCGTCAGAGAGACATCCACCACCGCCCGCACCTGCTTGCCCCCCTGCCGGTAGGTTTTCTGGAGGTGGTGAGCTTCGAGGACTTTCATGAGGCAAGGCAACGGGGAGTGCAAAAGTCCAACCCGAGGAAGGCCGGGCACCCATCCCAGTTTCTCACAGCAGAAGCCCCGCCCCGCAGCCAGGACCCAGGACTAAGTGGCTGTTGGGATCCCGGCCTCTATCCGGCTCAGGGCTAAGCCCATTTTGTCCAGCCACTGCAAAAGGTTCTCCAGTTGCTGCGCCGCAGGCACCATCCCCAGGCCCCGCACCGTCACCTTGCCCGGCTGGTAAACAAAGCGAGGCTGTAGGTGAGTGGGCAGCGCTTCCTTGAGGCGGTTCCAGGCAGGCTCCTCCATGGGAGTTTCCAGAAGCACATGCTCCTTGGCCGGCCTGATACGGGAAAAGCCCAGCCTGCGGGCCAAAATCTTCAGCTCCATCACCCGCAGCAGCTCCTGGGTAGGCCTGGGCAGGGGGCCAAAGCGATCCTGCCATTCCTGGGCAATTTGCAACAGCTCGACCCGAGAGCCGGCAGCAGCCAATTGGCGATAGGCCTGCATCTTTTGATCTTCGTCGGGGATATAGCTTTGCGGGATCATGGCGGTGACATTGAGGTCGATTTGCGTATCTTCCACCTGCGGGATCTCTTGGCCACGAATTTCGCGAATGGCCTCTTGCAGCATCTCCAAATAAAGATCGAAGCCCACAGCATTGACCTGCCCCGATTGCTGCGTGCCCAACAGGTTGCCAATGCCGCGAATCTCCATATCCCGCATCGCCAATTGATACCCAGATCCCAGTTGGGTAAATTCCTGAATGGCCTGCAGGCGTTTGCGGGCCTCTTCGGTGAGGATGCCATCTTCTCGGTAGAACAGCCAAGCATGGGCTTGGATCCCAGCCCGGCCCACCCGCCCTCGCAATTGGTAAAGCTGAGCCAGCCCAAACTCCTGGGCATTTTCGATCAAAATGGTGTTGACACGGGGAATATCCAAACCCGACTCAATAATGGTGGTGCAGACCAGGATATCGATTTCCCCGTTGTTAAAAGCCAGCATCGTCGCTTCCAGCTCTCCTTCCGGCATTTGCCCATGGGCAATGGCAATGCGGGCGCCGGGCACCCATTCCCGCAATTTGGCACTGGTCTCTTCGATCCCTTCAATGCGGTTGACAACATAAAAGACTTGCCCGCCGCGATCCAACTCTTGGCGGATAGCCGTGCGAATGACCTCAGGATTGTAGGGGGAGAGGTGAGTTTTAATCGGGCGCCGCGAGGGCGGGGGAGTTTGGATCAAGCTCATTTCCCTCAACCCCGACAAGGCCATATACAGCGTGCGGGGAATGGGGGTAGCCGTAAGGGTGAGCACGTCCACCTGGGTTTTGAGGAGTTTAATTTTCTCTTTTTGGTTGACGCCGAAGCGCTGTTCTTCGTCAATGACCAAAAGGCCCAAATCGCGAAACTGTACATCCTTGCCTAAAAGCTGGTGGGTGCCCACAATGACATCCAGTTCACCACTTTTGAGGCGGGCCAGGATCTCTT
This sequence comes from Synechococcus sp. OH20, assembly GCF_047502685.1. Classification (NCBI taxonomy): domain Bacteria; kingdom Bacillati; phylum Cyanobacteriota; class Cyanophyceae; order Synechococcales; family Synechococcaceae; genus Synechococcus; species Synechococcus sp. OH20. The sequence continues at coordinate 37,142 of NZ_JANSIQ010000002.1, forward strand.
TTTTCTCGTCGGGAGTGCGGAAGCGGTTGAGTAAGCCCACTTGAATGGGATAGGGGGCAAAGCGCTCTTTGAGAGTGTGGTAGTGCTGCTGGGTGAGAATGGTGGTTGGCGCCAAAAGAGCTACTTGTTTGCCGGCGGTTACGGCTTTAAAAATGGCGCGGATGGCCACTTCCGTTTTGCCAAAACCCACATCCCCGCACAGCAGCCGATCCATGGGGCGGGGAGACTCCATATCCCGCTTGATCTCCTGGACGGCGCGAATTTGATCCGGTGTCAGAGGATAGGGAAAAGAGTCTTCCAGCTCCTGTTGCCAAGGAGAATCGAGCGGGAAGGCATAGCCCTCCTGTTGGGCACGCTTGGCATAGAGTTCCAACAGGTCAAGGGCCACTTTTTGCAGGCTCTTTTTAACTTTTTGCTTGGTCTTTTCCCAGGTGCTGCCGGACATTTTGTGCAGCGCGGGGGGGCCATCGCCGCCGGCCCGGTAGCGGGAGAGGGAGTTGACCTGGTCGGCAGCCACCCGCAGCAGGCCATCGCTGTATTGAATGACCAGATATTCTCGGGTTTCGCCGCCGATGGTGAGGCTTTCCAGCCGCAGGAACTGGCCAATGCCATGGGCCCTGTGAACAACAAAATCCCCCGGCTTGAGCAGGTTGGGATCCACCTGGCGGGAGCTGGCCTGGCGGCGCTTGCGCACATAGGTGGGGGTGGCCAGGCTGTGCTGGCCGAAAAACTCGCGGTCGGTCAGCACCACCCACCCCAGCGTGGGCAGGAGAAACCCCTCCAGATCCGCTAGGCCGGAGTACTTCAGGGCCACCGGCGTGTAGGACTGGAGCTGGCGCTCGATAGTCGGAAAATCTTTGGGGTTGGGCACGTACTGGGCCGGGCAGTCGTGTTCCTGCAGCAGAGCCACGGTGCGGGAGGGCTGGGCGGAGAGGATCCACACCTGCAAGTGTTGCTTGCGGTACTCGCGCAGGGTTTTGGCCAGGGATCCAAACTGGTGGGGAGTGGCAGGGACAGGCCGGCTTTTGAGGTCGAGGACAGCTTCCCCCTCGCCAGCAGGGGCAAAGGCACGGACCAACAGGCGGGGGAAGGGATCCCACTCAGCGGCCTCAAGATCAAAGGGGCGGTGGAAGGGCACTAGAGCCGGCTCAGCAGCCTGGGCCAATTGCCACTGCTCCTGGGCGTGGGCTAGCCACTGCCGGCTGTGGGCCTGGCACTGCTCCGGCTCGTCGATCAGGATCAAGGTATTGGGATCCAGGTAGCTCAGCAGGTTGGCCGGTGGATCGTAGAGCAGGCCGAGAAAACGGCGCAGGCCTTCTGGGGGAGGAGATCCCTGCTGCCGCAGGGCGGGGGAGAGCTGCTCCATCTTTTCCTGCAGCGCTGGCCAGAGCATGGGCCCATAGCCGGTGGGGGTCAGCCAGACAGAAGGGATCCCATCTTGGGAGCGCTGGCTTACCGGGTCGAACTCCCGCAGCCGTTCCAGCTCATTGCCAAACCACTCCAGGCGCACCGGCCACTCGCAGGCCACCGGGAAAATGTCGAGAATATCGCCCCTTTGGCTCCACTGCCCCTCGCTTTCCACCAGGCTTACCCGCTGGTAGCCCAGCCGGGCCAACTGCTGCCCCAACTGCTGCGGCGACAGCTCCAGGCCAGGTTCCAGCTTGAGGCAGAAGGCCTGAAACACCTCTGGGGGGGGAAGATGGGGTTGCAGGGCCCGCTCCGTGGCCACAACGGCCATGCCCTTTCTGCCCTGGAGACAATCGGCCAGCACCTGCAATTGTCCCCACACCAGTTCCGGCTCCAGGTCAAACGGCTCATAGGGAGAAGCCTCAGAAGTGGGATAAAGGTACACGCTCTCCCAGCCCATGCCCTCCAGTTGCGCCGTCCAGCGGCCTGCTTCTTCCAAAGTGGCAGTCACCACCAGCAGGGATCTCCCCTCCTGCTGGGCCAAAGCCGAGGCCATCAACCCCTTGGCGATCCGCCCTGCCCCCTGAATGGCTGCCTGTCGCCGCGATCTCAAGCGGGCGGCCAACTCTGGCATCAAGCCGGATTGGGCGAGAAAGCGCACCAGCGGGACAAACGACATCTTCCACCCCCCACTGCCAACTGGGATCTCCAACAAGCCGGGATCCCAATTCTGGCAGGCCCTGAGGAAAATTTGCATGGCGTTATCCCCGCCCCTCAACGGGCCATTTCGGGATTGCGGATCCCCAGGCTGCCGAGTTCGCAACCCTCTTTATCCTGTAGTCTGCTTTACACGAAGAAAACCCCTTCTCTCAGGATCCTAAAGTTAACCTTTAGAGTCGAGCAGCCCATCGCTGATCTTGGTCAAGATGCAATCCTAGGAGGAACAAAAAAGATAGCCTTCCCGACCTCATCCAAATGGGTACGGATGTCTGCAGCGAACATACCTAGAGGCGTGCCTGCACAAACTGCAGCAGAGAGGGTTGGGAAAAGTTGAGTTTATCCATCCAAACTGGGTGCCAATCATGTTTCTAGACACCGTCGCACTTTCTCGACTACAGTTTGCCCTCACGGCCATTTTCCATATGCTATGGCCGGTTTTAACAACGGGACTGGCTATTTATCTTGTTGTTATAGAGGGCCTTTGGCTGAAAACTCGCAATCTAGATTACTATCGCCACGCTCGTTTCTGGTCAAAGATCTATGTGTTGAACTTTGGCATCGGCGTGGCCTCAGGGTTGCCGATGGCCTTTCAATTTGGCATGAACTGGGCCCCTTTTTCTGAGGCGGTGGGCGACTTCTTTGGAACCGTCCTTGGGTTTGAGGGCACGATGGCCTTTATGCTGGAGGCCAGCTTTTTGGGGATCATGCTCTTTGGCTGGGAGCGGGTGCCGCCGGTGATTCACTGGATCTCGACAATCCTGGTGGCCTTCGGCGCCAACCTCTCTACCTTTTGGATCCTGACGGCCAACTCTTGGCTACAGACGCCGGCAGGGGGGGTATTTGTCGATGGGAAGTTTGTGGTGCGCGACTACCTGCAGGCGATTGTCAATCCCTTCATGGTTAATAGCTTTCTGCACATGTTTTTTGCCACTTTGGAAACCTCTTTGTTTGTGATCGGTGGCATCAGCGCCTGGTACATTCTCAAGCGGCGGCACAGCGAGTTTTTTTCCCGTTCCCTCAAAGTGGTCTTGGCAATGGCTCTGGTGGTGGCCCCTTTGCAGGTGTTTATCGGCCACTTGAGCGCGGAGCAAGTGTATCGCTATCAACCGGCCAAGCTGGCGGCCATGGAGGCCCAGTGGGAGACGATCCCCGCCGGCGAACGAGCCGATTGGAGCCTGTTAGCCCTGCCCAACGACCGAGAAGAGCGCAACGAGTGGGAGGTGAAGATCCCCGGTGCGCTGGGCTATCTGCTGGAGTTTAAGCCCAGGCTGGATCGACCGGTGCAGGGCCTGAAAGCTTGGGATCCCCAAAATCGTCCTCACATGATTGGCCTCATCTACTACTCCTTTAGGACAATGGTGGCCATTGGCCTGTTTCTGGCCGGGCTTATGGGGGTTACCTTGATCCAGTGGTTGAGGGGCAAGCTGTCGGCGGAGGCCCTCTCCCAGCAGAAGTGGCTGATGTGGGCTTGGGTCTTCGCCGCACCCCTGGGATACATTGCCGTGGAGACCGGTTGGATCGTCCGCTGCGTGGGCCGGCAGCCCTGGATTGTGTATGGACAACTGCGCACCGCGGAATCCGTTTCGCCGCTGCCGCCGGGAGAGGTGCTGTTTTCTTTGGTCGGCCTGACTGCTTTGTATACGGTGTTTTTCGTGGCTGCCCTTTACTTTGGCAGCCGCATCATCCGCAGAGGGCCTGACCTGGAGCTGCCTGCCCCCGTTCCGGCAACCCAGCCGGTGATGGTGATCGAGCCTGCCCGCCACGAGCCGGATCGCCGTCCTGCAGAAGCTCGCTAGCGCCGGTGCAGCCCCAACGAAACCCAGGCTCCTCATCCAACAGCAGCCAAGCCACTTGTCGATTTCCAACTCCCCTCTCCTAGAGGGAGAGGGGTTGGGGGTGAGGGCCCAGAGGGAGAGGGGTTGGGGGTGGTCGCGTGAGCGGCGCGGAGCGCTTGGGCCCAAAGGGAGAGGGGTTGGGGGTGAGGGGGATCATGTCTCGAACTGGTCGGAAATAAACTACAGAGAACGACGATGGAATCTTTCGAGCCTTTACAGCAGTTTTTACCGCAAGTCTGGTTTTTTATCCTCGGTCTCTTTCTCTTCCTCTATGTTCTGCTAGATGGATTTGACTTGGGGGTTGGCATCCTCTCCCTGACGGCTTCTAGCGAGACCCGCCGCAGCATTCTCATGACCAGCCTGGGCAATGTTTGGGATGCCAATGAGACGTGGCTGGTGCTGATGGGGGGATCCTTATTTGGATCCTTTCCCCTCGCCTACGCCACCATTCTCAACGCTCTCTACATTCCGCTGGTGATCATGGTGGTGGGCCTGATCTTGCGGGCTGTCTCTTTCGAGTTTCGGGAGAACGCCGACAACAAGCTGGTGTGGAACATTGCCTTCGGGGTGGGCAGCTTTTTGGCGGCCTTGGGCCAGGGGTTTGCCTTGGGCAGCGTCTTCGAAGGGATCCGCGTCGACGAAGCCGGCCACTTTGCCGGCAGCCCTTGGGATTGGCTGACCTGGCGCACGGTGTTGGTGGCTCTTACCTTGATCCAGGGCTACGTGTTAGTCGGCTCGGCCTATCTGATCGTTAAGACCACCGGCGAGCTGCAGAAAACCTACTACAAGACAGCAACCATCGCCACCTGGACAACATTGCTGGGGGCAGTGTTTATCACCATCAGCACCCCCATCATGTCGGAGCAGGCGCGCGCTCAGCTTTTCTCGCCTCCTCTTTTCTATATCTTTGCTGCCATCCCCGTTTTGGGACTTTTGTTGGTGGCTCTGTTGCTGCGCAGCCTGCGGCGGCGAGAAGAAAATAGCGTTTTGGTTTACACTTTTTTAATCTTTGCCCTTTCTTTTATCGGCCTGGGGTTTATGGTTTTCCCCAACATTATTCCTCCCAGCGTCACCATCTACGAAGCAGCCGCTTCTCCCAGTTCGCTGGTGTTTATGCTCACCTTTATTGGCTTTTTGATCCCGGTTATTTTGTCCTACAACATCTACAACTATGTGGTGTTCCGGGGCAAGATCGTGGTGCAGGAAGCAACGCCAGAAGAGGCCAAAGTTTCGGAGGCAGCTTAAACCCAAAGCAAAAAGTCTCAACTTAATTAATTAAATCAAGACCCCGCGGAGCGTTTTGCCAGGCGGGGTACATTTGCAAGCAAAACAGGGTTAACCTTGAGGGGGCCATCGGATGGGTGGCATGGCCACTCCTTAAGAAGCGCTGCTCTCTTTGGGTAGGAAGAGCAATTCCTCTAGCAGATTTGGCCTTTTCACTCCCGCTTCAGCCACTGCCGGATCTGCTCGGCAGCCACATCGCGACCTCCCAAACCAAAAGCCAAAGCCACCGCGACGGCAATCGCGCCCAGCACTAGGCCAAAAGCCAGCACCACAATGTCAGTGGCTACACCCATCTGTTGTAAGGCCATGGCGCCGACGAAAACCAAGATGGCCACCCGCGCCGCCTGCGCCAGCACGCCTGCAGAGGGGTTGCCCAAGCTCTTGATCATGGAATGGGCCAAATTGGCCAAGTAAAGGCCGATCCCGAACACCAAGGCGCCGATGAGCACCCGCCCAGAAATCAGCAACAGCCCCTCTACGATGTCGGTTAAAGCGGCAAACTGCAACAGCTCCACCGCCGGCACCGCCCCGAACAAGACCACGCCCACCCAGACCACCAGGCCGGCAATTTCAGAGGGGGTGCGCCGCTTCACCAACTCCCCTTCAGCGGCAGGCGCTTCAGGAGCAGGGGCCAAGGGCAAGCTGAGGCCGGCAGCCAAGCGGTCGAAGCCCACCGCCTGCAGCAACTGGGTCACCAAGCCCGCCAAAAACTGCCCCAGCCAGTAAAAGACGGCCAGAATCAGAGCCGATCCTGCAATTCGGGGAATGGCCCGCAACACCTGCTCCAGCATCGCCACCGCCGGATCCGAGATGGCCCGGATTTCCAGAGCATTGAGAGCCGCAATCACCGCCGGGATCAACACCAAGATGTAGGCCACCGTCCCGACAATCTGGGCCAACTGGGGAATGCCAAAGCGGGCCCCCAAGCGGTTGGCTCCTGCTGCCGCTAGCAAATTGGAGATGAGGCCGCGCACAATGCGGGCCAAAAACCAGCCCACCACACCGATGATGAGCGCTCCCAAAATGCGCGGCACCATCGACAGGATTTGATCCAGCAGGTTTTGCACCGGCCGCAGCGGCCCCCGCAGGTTCAGCGTATCCAGGATGAGCGGCAAAAAGAACAAGAGAATCAACCAGTAGAGGGCGTCACCCAGAGCTTCATTCAAGAGAAAAGGAGCGACCTCAGCCCCCCCCTCTGACTTTGCAGCCGTTCCTTCTGTACCCACCTCACCGGCAGCGCTCTCCTGTTGGAGAGGCTGAGCCAGCCGCTCGTCCAAGTTAAAGCGCCGCAGCCCCTGAATGACCGCTAGGCGGGCAACCGTGGCCACCGTCCAGCCCACCACCAGCAGCACCAGGGCTCCACCCAGCCGCGGCAGATAGACAAAGATTTCGCCTAAAAACCGATTGAGCGGATCGGAGACGGCCTGAAGCTGTAGGGCATTCAGCACCGCCACCAACACAAAAGCCAGGATGATCCAGTAAACAGCAGCGGCCACCCAGTGCTCTGTTTGCGGCAGCTTCTCGCCAGGCTTTTGCCCCAAAACCCAAGCAGCCAGGCGGTTATCGAGCTGCGTCCGCTTGAGCAGCCCCCGAACGCCAAAGGCCACCGCCGTGGCCACGATCCAACCCAGAATTAGGATGAAAATCGCCGCCAGCAGATTGGGCATAAAATCGATAAGCCTGGACCAAAGATTGACAAAAAAAGAGACAGTCTCATCTCTAAAGGTGTTTACAGGGGTGTCCATAATTACCCTCACAGCCTGAAATGCTCAGGATGCACAAATGATAAGAGTAGGTTAGCCTGAAGCGCTTCCTTGGGCAAGCTGGGTTTGTCTGGGAGAAAGCCTCAAATGTCAAAAGAAACGGCAGGTCTTGAAACAAAGCTTTACATCTATCCACAGGCGGCAAGGGTTGAGCCAAGCTGCAGGGGTTCTGCCCAAGAAAATTTAAGGTTTAGGTGTATAGGGGAAAACTTTTGCAGTTCTTTAGCTTAATCGGCGGGAAGCTCCGCACTGTATTGGTGAATTGTGTTGACTCAAGAGCCAATCAGTGTCGGGATGCAAGCCGTTCGTCCTACACTTGAGGAGAACAAGTTAAATCTCTGGAGAGTTTCCCGCCGTGGGTCGCACGGTGGCCGCACGCTGAGACCTCTGTACAAACAAGTCTGTGAAGCGTGAAGCCGTACTCTATCTAAGTTGTGTTTACTCAACGAAGATGAGTGTCGGGAGTCGTTCACCTGCTTTTCACCGTTGTCCAGAGGGCGTCGATGAGGCGCAGCTCTTCCCCTGACAGCACCTTGAGGTAGCCCAGTTTGGCAAAGGTTTCTTCATCGGGGTAGATGGCCGGATTTTTCCGATCTTCCGGATCGATCAGGGGCAGCGCTGCGGCGTTGGGGGTGGCGAAGCGGTTGTGGTTGCTCAACTGGGCGCCGACCTCGGCATCCAAAATGAAGTTGATGAAGCGATTGGCCAGCTCAGGATTGGGGGCTTTGGCAGGGATGGCCATCACGTCCAGCCAAATGTGAGCGCCCTCGCGAGGGACGAAATAGCCGATATTGGGGTTTTCTTCGGTCGCCTGCAGCGCGTCGCCACTGTAGACAATCGCCACATTGGCCGTTCCGGAGACGAGTTGATTTTTGCCTCCTACGCCTCCGATGAGGCCGGCGCTGCGGCGTTTGGTCTCGATCAAAAGCTGCTGGATCTGCTGCAGTTCGGAGCGAGCAGTGGTGTTGATATCGAAGCCCAGGTAGAGGGCTGCCGCGGCAATCATGGAGCGCATCTCATCGATCATCACAAAGGGGCCGTACTGCTGCTGCGGGTCGAAAATCAATCCCCAAGAGCGCTCGAAGTTTTCCGGCAGGCGGTCTTTGCGGTAGCCGATGCCGGTGGTGCCCCACTGGTAGGCAGCGGTGTAGGTGTTCTCTGGGTCGAAGGGCAGGTCGACAAATTTCTCGCCCAGGTTGCTCAGGTTGGGAATCAGGTCTTTGTTAAGAGGCTGCAGCAGGCCCAGCTCCACCATGTTGGGCACAACGTAGTCGGTGGGCACGACGATGTCGTACTGGCTGACGCCGCCCCCCCGCAGCTTGGCGATCATGTCCTCGTTGGATTCGTACACACTCACCACCACGCGGCTATTGGTGGCTTTCTCAAAAGCCGTGAGAATGTCGGGATCAATGTATTCTGACCAGATGTAGAGGTTGAGGGTCTGCCTCTGGGCAGGGGTGGCATGGGGCCAAAACAGAGCCAGGATCAGCACACAAAAGGCCAGGGTTGTAGCCGAGGCAATCCACTTTTTCATGAGGTTTCTCCAACTGGGAAAAGTTGAAGACATCGTATCTGCTTTGTCTTAAGTTTTTGGGAGCGGCATGGCTATATGTCGCATGTTGTGAATGTGCTTCTGTTCGGCCAAAACTCTACCCGTGGCTGCGGGGATCCGGCTGATTGGGGAGGGTGGGTCTACTCCGCTCCAGCTCAGACACCGGCCCAATACTGGTCAACTGCAGAGGCCGCCCAGTGGCCAGAGCCAACACATTGGCCCGCAAAATCGACGGCGGCTGTTCTCCAATTGCCGATCCCAGCACCTCTCCCTGCCGATCCAAAAACAGAAAATGCGGGATCCCGTTTACCCGGTAGCGGCTCAGCTCCGGCAGCCACTTGGGATTATCCACATTGAGCATGACAAAGTTGACTTGATCGGCAAATTCCTTTTTTAGGTCGGCCAAGAGAGACGCCATCGCTCGACAGGTGGTGCACCAATCGGCATAAAACTCCACCAAAGAAGGTTTGCCGTTGGCTTGAGCTTGCTCCCAAGGTATGGCTTCTTGGGCCAGAGCTTCTAGGTGGGTGCCTGCCTGACGACTTTGGCTAGCCAAAAACAGGCCAGCCGCCATGACCACCGCCACCAGGGCAACCAGCCCGTTGCGCAGCCGTTCTGTCCAGTTTTCCCTCATGGTTCATTACCTCGCGATCGGCACATCTGGTGGATCTGGCTCTCACCGTTTTAGCATCCCAGCCTGTCCTGCCGGCTCCGGCCAGAGCAACATTTTGGGCCGGGATCCCGGCTGGAGAAGAGGGCCAGGTGAGCGATAATGGGTGCGGCGTTTGACCGATGGCTCAGCGATGCGCATCTCCTTGAAGTGGCTGCGAGAACTGGTGGATTTCCAACTTGCACCGGAAGAACTGGGGGAAGCCCTCACCCTGGCAGGGTTTGAGGTGGAAGAGATCGAAGATCGCCGCAGTTGGGCAGACGGCGTCGTTCTGGGCAGGATCTTGGCTGCCGAGCCTCACCCCAACGCCGACAAGCTGCAGGTTTGTCAGGTGGATTTGGGATCCGATCGGCCTGCAACCATTGTTTGTGGAGCCGCCAACGCTCGCGCCGGGATCCTCGTAGCGGTGGCCACGCCCGGCACCTATTTGCCCGCCATCTCCCTTACCATTGCCAAAGCCGACAAGCGCGGGGTGATCTCGGAGGGCATGATCTGTTCTTTGGCCGAGCTGGGACTGGAGAAAGCTTCGCCAGGGATCCACGAATTTCCGCCCGATTTGGATCTCAGCCTGCACCCGCTTGGCTCTGATGTGCGCCCGCTGCTGGGCCTGGACGATGTGGTGCTGGATCTGACTTCCACCGCCAACCGCGCCGACGCCCTGAGCATGGTGGGGATCGCCCGCGAGGTGGCCGCCCTCACCCGCAGCCCGCTGCACCTGCCGCCCATCAAGCCTCTGCAGGCCCAGCCCATCCCCAACTTTCAGTTGCGCATTGCTGACGCCAAAGCCTGCCCCGCCTACAGCGGCGTGTTGATCGAAGGGGTGAAAGTCGGCCCCTCCCCCGACTGGCTGAAACACCGACTGGCCGCCGCCGGGATGCGCCCCATCAACAATGTTGTGGATATTACCAACCTGATCCTGCTGGAGTGGGGCCAGCCCCTGCACGCTTTCGACTGGGATCGCCTGCTCCAGGTCATGGGCAAGAAAAAGCCCACCCTTGAAGTGCGCCTGGCCCAACCGGGAGAAACCTTGAAAACCTTGGACGGCCACACCCGCACCCTGCAGCCCGACAGCCATCTCATTGTGGCCGGCGGCCAACCGGTAGCCTTGGCCGGGGTCATGGGAGGGGAAGAGACCGAAGTCAGCTCGACCACCACCCGCATCTTTTTGGAAGCAGCCCTCTTCGATCCGGCGGTGACGCGGCGCTCGGCCCGCTCCCACTCGCTGCGCACCGAGGCTTCCACCCGTTATGAGCGAGGCGTGAACTTTGCTACCCTCGATCAGGCTCGGGATCGGGCGGTAGAGCTTATTTTGGAGCTGGCGGGCGGATCGGTAGTAGGCCTTACCCGCTTCGACCAACGTCCGCCTTTAGAGCGCACCTTGAAGCTGCGGCTGTCGCGGCTGATCGATGTGTTGGGGGACGAGGTGCAGGCAGCGGATGTGGAAGAGATCTTGTCTGCTTTGGGCTTTCGGCTCTCTCGCTGCGAGGAGGTCAGCTCCCGGAGTGCCCTCTCCCCCGCCACCGAGACGGCAACTGTGGCCCGCTGCGTTTGGCAGGTCGCCGTTCCCCCCTATCGCCTGCGGGACATTGAGCGGGAGATCGACCTCATCGAAGAGTTTGCCCGTCTCTACGGCTATGACCGCTTCTCGGAAACCTTGCCCACCGAGCCGCAGGTGGGATCCCTTTCGACACGAGAAACATTCACGCGCCAGATCCGAGAGGTGCTGCGCGGCATTGGCCTGACGGAGGTGTACCACATCTCCCTCTGTCCGGCGGAAGAGGACAGCTCCCTGGTGAAAATCGCCAATCCGCTTTCGCCGGAGTACTCCGCTGTGCGCAAGGCGCTGCTGCCCGGCCTGGTGGAGGCCTTCCGCTTCAACTGGGATCAAGGCAACGGCCCGCTACAAGCTTTTGAGATTGGCCGTGTCTTTGCCCATGCCCTGCCCACCAGCCCCCACCCTTACCAAGAGGCCGAGCATGTCGGCGGCATTATGGGCGGGGATCCCAATCCCCACGATTGGCAACACCGCAACCGACCCATGGACTGGTTTGAGGCCAAGGGGCTGCTGGTCTCGGCGCTGGAGCGGCTGGGATTTGGCCCGGAGTTGCGTCTGGATCCCCCTGAGGCGCAATCGCCGCTGCTGCACCCCGGTCGTCAGGCCGGCCTGTGGATCGCAGGATCCCGCATCGGCTTGTTCGGCCAGTTGCACCCCCGCCTTTGCCAGGAAAAGGGCCTGCCGGATCAGGTCTATGGGTTTGAGTTGCAGTTGGATCCCTTACTGGAAAGCCTGGAGAGACGAGGCATTGTGCAATTTGCTCCCTTTTCGCCTTTTCCTGCTGCCGATCGGGATATCGCCTTCTTTGCGCCGCTTGACCTCACGGTTGGCGAGATCGAGAAAGTCATTCGCCAAGCCGGCGGAGAACTTCTCCAATCGGTGCAGCTTTTCGACGAGTACCGTGGCCAAGGAGTACCTGAGGGGCAGCGCAGCCTTGCCTTTCGCCTGGTGTACCGCGCTGCCGATCGCACCCTGACAGATGCGGAGGTAGAAGCCCTGCAAAACCAGGTGAGGGCCCAGTTGGCAAAACAATTTCCGGTTACCTTGCGCAGCTAAGTGACCGCTTCATGCCCCAACTGCTATTCGCCCCCCCTCTCCCACAAGGGGAGAGGGGAGTTGGAGATCAACACCTTTCTCTACAGTTGCCGCCGCTCTCTTCTGGCTTCAATGTCAAAAATCAACATGACCTATAACAAACGGCTGCTGCGCGCTTTCCAGTCCAGCTTCTGATCCAGAAGAAGCTCTAGATGAGGTAGATAGGCTGCGTAGCTGTGCTCCCCAGAGCCGATTAAGTGAGTGGCATTAAGATTCTCGATTCTGGGGTGAAACTCTTTAATTGGCTTGATCCCGCAGGGGCTGCGGTTGAGGGAAGGTACTTTGAAGACGTAGGCCAGAACCCAATCGTCTTCGTTGTAGATATTTACTAACTTTCCAGTGATATTTTCTATATGTAGACTCCAGTTCTTATCGGCTTGCCTTCTAACGGCACCGCTGAGCAGGATAACATCTTTAAGACGTCGATCTGCAGTCTGGGGCCAACCGCGCATGATGTAGTAGGCTACCCTTGCCCCCAAGGAAAACCCCATCAGGGTAATCTGCCTTTCCGACAAAGCAGAGAGCAGGCGATAGGCGTACTTCAGTCCCACTTCTTTGGCCTTTGCTTTGTGGGCTTCCCAGTGGGCAAGTAATCCTACCCCTAGCTTCAGAGGGGACAAGGTCAAACTCGCCGGGTTGGAAGCATCCCACCAAAGGTAGTACAGGGATCCCTGCCATCCGGCACGTCGGAGTGTTTCCCACAACAGTCTTTTTTCCCAAGGTTGGGTTTCACCTTCGCTAAGGAAACCGTTGATGAAAACTAGGGCCTCGTCCCAACCCAGGGAGGGTTCAATGCGGATCAAACAAGGCCTACGGTGAGTAACCTCTTCGATAGTCCAGTCAACAACAATTTCTGTAACTTTCTGGCTGACTTGGAAAGTGGTTTGACCCGTGCCAAGAAGAATTTCTCCAACTTTTTGGATGGTATCGATACCTGTACCAATGACAGTTTGCGCAACTGACCCGGTAACCTTGCCTGTATCAAAGGCGGTCTCTACAACTTTTCCGCCAATCTGGGCAAAACCTTTGAAGACCCCCTCAAGAATGTCCTGCATGGTCAATGGCACCCCCTGAGCGCTGAGACCAGCAAAATACTAGTACTATCTTACCCGCGCCGCATGGCGGTAACCCCCGTGGGATCCAGGACTTTGCCCCGTTCCACCTCGGCATAGACCAGGTAGCGATCGCCACACTCCATCCAGGTCTTGACACAGCACTCTAGGTAGGCCAGGGCATCCAATAGAACCGGGCAGCCATTTTCGGCAGTGGCCGTGGCCAGGCCGGCAAAGCGGTCTTCGCCAGGACGCTGGGGCCGCTGAAAGTGTCGCTGCAGGCTACTGCCTTTGCCCTCCCGCAAGATGTTAAGCACAAAGGTCGCTTGGGGATGGATAAGCAGTTCCGCCTCGCTGTCCCTGGTTACAGAAAGGGTTAGGCCGGGGGGGTTGAAGCTGGCCTGGGCCACCGACGAGGTGAGAAAGCCGCGCGGGATCCCATCTTGCAGGGCGGTCACCACACAGAGGGATCCCACCACCCGGCTCAAGGCCTGTCCCACCCGATCCGCCTGGGTTTCGCTGCTGGTTTGGCGGGGGGCACGCGCTCGCTTGGCCTTGCGCAGCGCCTGGGCAAACTGGGATCCCGCCTCTTGGCAAGTTTGTAGGATTGCAGGGGTGGGCTTAAACTTGGCGCGGATCGTCTCAAACCCCAAAGAAAAGCCGGCATTGAGCAACTTGCTCTCGATGAGATCCACCGCTTCGCCGCTCCAGCCGTAGGAGCCAAAAACCCCCGCCAACTTGCTGGTGGGAACCGAAGAGAGGATGATGCCCAAAACCGTTTGGATCTGGACAGGGGGATGGCCGGCCAAGGTGGGGGATCCGATGATGAACCCTTGACAGCGCTCCAGGGCCTGGGCGATCTCGTCAGGGGTGGCCCATTCGCAGTTAATTCGCTCCACCGTAACCCCAGACTGTTCCAGCCCCTGAGCTAGGGCTACAGCCATCATGCCTGTATTCCCATAAGCCGAGGTGAAGAGCAATGCCACCCGCTGCTCGCCAGGATCCTCCTCGCACCAAGCGTGGTAATCCAAGCGCAGCCGCCGCAGGCTGTGGCGCACCAAGGGGCCGTGGGCAGGGGCGTAGATTTGGGCGGGAAACTCCTCCAACTTAGCCAGGGCCGCCTTCACCTGGGGCAATTGGTTGCGGTGCAAACAGTCGAAGTAGTAGCGGCGGTCTTCGCTGAGCTGCCGCCAATGCTCGTCAAACACCTGCTCGTCGCAGACATGGGCGCCAAACAGCTTGTCGGTGAACAGGATCCCGGTGGCCGGGTCGTAGGTACAAAGGGCATCCGGGTGGCGGGGCGTGGGCACGGTGCGAACGTGCAGCTCATGCCCTTCCCCCAAATCCAGGCGATCCCCGTCGCGGAGCACCCGCAGGCGGAAAGACTGGTCGCCATTGTAGGTAATGCCCAGATCGGCTGCCTCTTCTTCGTCGCGGCTGCGGGGCACGGGATCCATCTCTTCAAAGGCGGCCCGCAGCGTGATGGATCCCGGCTTGGAGCAGAGCACCGTTGCATAGGGAGCCAGAGGCAATAGGGCTTTGAGGGTAGCAATGCGGTTAAAGTTGACGTGGCTGAGCAAAATAAAGTCCAACCGCTGCAGGTATTGGTGCTGGGCCAGCTCCTCCAGAAAGATGTTGGTGAACGATTCCCCCGGCGGATCGATGAGAAGGGTTTGGCGGGCCTGGATGAGGTAGCTGTTGGCGGTGGTGCCCCGTTGCCGGGCATATTCCAGCTCAAACTTCAAGCGATCCCAGGTGCGGGAGCGGAGAACCAACGTGGACGGGCCGATATGGGCCACTTGGACATCACGGGCGGGGATCCTACTCTCCATAGCAGCCTCCGATGCGGCATCTGTCTTCAGCTTGCCACGAAGCTGAAGGACTGGGGATCCCCTTTCAGAGTTGCGGGAGGCTGCGGGTTGGCTTAACCAAAAGCAAATACAGCATGAACAAGCTGGCGCTTCCCCCCAGAGGTGGGGATGTCTGAAACTCGGGATCCCTTGCATACTGTTGCTATCTTGGCACTCGCACAGGTGCTCCCTCTTTTCCCCGTTATCTGAGATACGGCCATGCCTGCTCCTTCCCCGCTGTTGCTCAAACTTGCCCTGCGTCTGCTTGGCTCTCTGAAGATCCCGGTGGATCGGCGCAGGATCCGCGAGCGTGGCTTTGTTCTACCGGTCGCCATCTTGATTGTGCTGGTGTTGAGCTTGGTAACGGTGGGCCTGCTCACCCGCTCCACCCAGCGCAACATCCAAACCCAGGTGGAACGGGCGGGGCAGATGGTTAGCCGACAACTAAACGCCGCCATCGACCGGGCGCGGGCCAAGATCGACTACTTGGTGCGGGATCCCCGCCTGCCCGCTGGCACCCCTACTGATGCCCAACTTGCCGCGGCCTTGATTAACGACGGGGCGGGAGGGCTGCTCCCGCGGGATGAGAACGAGCCCTACATCCTCCCCGATGAAACCCAGTTCGAAATTACAACCAACATCGAGGTGGAGGATCCCAACAACCCCGGGCAAACCCTGCCTGTGCCGGTACGGGCGCCGGCCTGGTGGTTTTTGGTGGACACCGACAACAACGGCGTCAACGACTCGGTTACTGCCTATACAATTCTTCATAATCGCCGTGCGCCGGTGAGGAACCAGAAGGAACAACAAGGCTTTGAAGCTAACATCAGCGACACAGAGCGGGCGCATCGGTTGCTGATCCGCAGTGGCCCTCTGCAAGGGTCGGCTCTGGGCGCTTGTACCGACAACCCCGCCGAGCAGACCGCCAACCCCAACGTGGGAGACTGGTTCCAGGTGGGATCGGCGCTGTACAAGCCTTTCCAGGTCTTTGCCGTCACTTTGCCCATTCAAGGCGCCGACTCCACCACCCGCGCCATCTCGGCTTTGCAGTTCCAGCAGGATCGGAAGCGGGATCTCCTCAACAAGTGGGGGGCCTTCAGCCGCGGCGACCTAGAGTTTTTCTTCACCCCCGGCTACAACTGGAACGGCGCCATCTACGCCGGCGGCAGCCTTTTCTTCCGCTATGCTCCCAACAACTTGTTCCGGGCTTTCACCATCAGCTCGGAGCAATCCTGCTTCTACATGCCTGTAGATAACTCGGAGATTACTGCCTTCGGAGAGCTGGTGGCAGGGGCTATTGGCTACGCCGGCCAGCAGGTGAGCGATACCCTGATTTTCGATGTTCACTCTGGCCAGCAAGACGTAGAGCCGAGCGTGTTGGCCCGGCTAAACAACCTGAACTTTGACTCGGTGCAAAACGGGGTGGAGCCGGAGAATGTGGCCCTGGATCCGCTGGAGCTCCACCTTTTCGGCCGCATCCGCACCCGCGGATCCTATGCCTCAGATGCAGCGGGATGGGCGGCTTCTCCCCTCAACGCCAAACGGGAGCCCAACCCCGGACGGATCAAGGCCGGCGGTTTTCAGGCCGGTTCCGACCAGGTCTGCCCTCCCTACGTGGACGATGTCTATCGGGCCGACAACCGCTTTGGGCCCAAGGCCAGCTACGAACGTCCGCCCGTGACGCCTGACCCGCAGAATGGCTGCAACGTGCCCACCTTTGCCGAAAAGTTCAACGCCAGGGCAGGTGACACAATCCCGTCTGAGGCCGAAAATGAGCTGGGCGAATCCCTCACGGCCGACGAGCCACCCCCAGGCGCGCTTGCCGAGGTGGGGCTGGATGGCTACTGGGAGCGGCGGGCCCGCGTGGAAGGCCTGCGGGTGATCGTGGGGCAGCGCCTGGAGCTGACCCGCACCGACTCTTTGCCGCTGCCGTTGGTGCCAGGGGGCGATCCCAATGATCCCACTAAGCTACAGGCCATTTTCATCAGCAACGAGGCGCGGCAACGCTTGACCCTGCGGGACAACCCGGCAGCAGTGCAGGCCACGGCGGTTTACCACCACAGCCACCAAGATGGGCGCTTCCCCATCGCCTGCCTGGCCACGGTGGCTCACCCCGGCACTCCCTGGAGCTTGCAGCGGGCTTCCACCTTCCCCGCCGGCGATCAGACCAATCAACTGGGCATCAACTTCTTCACCGGCCAGGGCACCAACGTCTGGGAATATGACCCTGCGCCGATGCAAGAGCGGCTGCGGCCTGGCACAGCCCTGTGGACGGCGCTGACCAACCTGGCCAATTTTGCCGGCGACCCCGACGGAGCCTATCCGCCCAGGCAGGAGGCGGGCCGCATCCACCCAGATCCGTTCATCACTGCCTTTGGCAACTTCTCCGAGCTGCGGCGAATCATCAACAACCCGAACAACCTCAGCTTGGCGGATCAAACCACGCTGCAGACGGCGGGTTGCATGCTGGGCATGCTGGCCGACAACATTCTGCGGATTGAGGCGGCTGCCAACGCCGGGGATCCAGCAGCTCAGATCCTTCGGGATGACATTCAAGCCAGCCGTAGGGGTGATCTGAATGCCTCTAACCGCTTCTACCTGCCGCTGCGCTACATCTTCCCCACCAGCGACTTTGGCCAGGCGGATCCCATAGAGAGCGAGCGGCGAGGCGCCTACTCCTGGCTGCCGGCTGCCACCTACCAGGCAGTAACCGACCTTGAGCAAGTGGCTCTTCGGCCTCGCTCCACCATCAACGACTGGCGTTTGCCCCGTGCCACTGCCACTTGCCCCAGCAGCACCCTACTCGGTGGCAACCACCCCAACAGCAACCAGATGGAGCTGATCCAGGTCGGCGACCAGTGCCATCGCGTGCCCTTCAAAGATTCGGTGTTTTACGATGGCCGCGAGGCAATGGCGGTGCGGGCCCTCAACATCGACCTGGCCCTTTTGACCAACAACGCCAATGGTCAGGCCAACGGCTTGATTAACGGAGATACTTGGCTGCCTGCCGGCGTGCAAGAAGGCCGCGAAGGGGGTATTTTCTACGCCTTCCGGGAAGATGCGGTGCGGGAGGATGCCATTGCCCGCCCGCCTTTGACCAACTTCACCGCCTATCAAACTGCCTGGCAAGCGGCAAACGCCCGTGGCACCCTTCCCTTCATCATGAATGCCGGTCAGCCTGGTCGCAACCAACCGGTCGGCGATCCGCCTGTCTCCAACGAGGGCCTCAGTCCTAAGCCGGTGGACTACTACCCCGATCCGGATCGGCGGCCCTATGGCTTCCGGCTGCGCAATGGGGCAGTGTTGGCGCGGGGTGGGTTTAACCTCGATGAAGCCGTCTTTGGCCTCTCCTTTATTTCCGACAACCCCGTCTACATCCAAGGGGACTTTAACCTGCACCAGACGGCAGGAGGCAATCGGCTGGAGGAGTTCACCACTCGCCTCACTTTTGGATCAGACGGCCTTTACGACAACTTCTACAAGCGACTCCGGAAGAATGAAGATCGGGGCTTTGCCCGGGCAGCCCAGGATCTCTGGCGGCCCAGCGAGATCATAGGCGACTCGGTCAATATCCTCTCCGCCGATTTCTGCGATGGCAGCATTGACGATGGCTTTGTCCAGGATGGCACCCTCAATGGCGGCGGCAGCAGCTTTGTGGCCAACCGCGACTACCAGGGCAACCCACAGCGGGCCTCGGCTCCTCGCCGCAACGACTACTACGGCTGCAGCGGGCCAAACCTAGGGGCCAACACCTCCTTCCTCAACCAGGCGCTGGTGATCCGCGGCAACAACTGGCCGGCTCCGGATCCGAATAACGATGGCGCCGGTGTCCTGCGCTTCGACAACACCGGCGGGGCCCAGAACCTGGGCGACAACACCAACCAGCCCGGCTGGCCGGACGTGTTTGCCCGCGACACCATCTTTGAGCACTTTGAGCACCGCAACAGCACCGATGACTTGACGGCGGGCGGTGGCGTGCCGGCGGAGCGGCAGTTGCGGGCGCCAGACACGGGCTATGCCAACTTCGGCGTGCGCATCTCCGCCTTGGGCAACCCGGTGCTGGATACCTCCCGCTGGGTGATGGTGGCTCCCATCGGGCCCTGCCCGAACCCTGGCGGCGCTGGCCTGCTGGCCGAGTACTACAACGGCTGGATCAGGAGCCCGCAGAACGAGTACAACCGCAACACAGGGTTTGCCACCAACCCCAGGGGCCAGGAGGTGGGCCCTCTGCCCACCAAACCCCAAGATGTTCAAAGCGCCAACCTGCCCTACCTGCGGGCGGTGCGCTGGCCGGATCCGGTGTTCCCGGCCCAGGGGGTGCCGGAGGCCATCGGTCAATACAACAACGGCTACACCAGCAGTGCGCCGAGCTGTCCCACGACCAACTTGGGCAGCGCCACCAACGACCAGCGCTGGGCCTGCGTGCGCAACGCTATCGATAATCCAGCTAACCTAGCACCTTTTGCCCGCAGCGGCCCTGGTTTCCCCGGGTGGGGTGGCTTCCAGTACCAGTTCGGCAGCAGCACGTCCCGGGATTCAAGGTCTCCCTTCAAGCGGATGCTGTACAACAATTTCCCCACTTGCAGCAGCTCTTTGTCTGACATCCTGCAGCCCCTTTGCCGCCTGTCGGTGCCAATTCTCTCGCCGCCGAATCTTTGGGAGCCTCAGCCACCTTTCATCCCGCCTGATCCTAGTCCGGATCGCCGGGATCGCGGCGACTGGTTCTGGATGCCCAGTTGCGGAGAGCCAGACGGCAATAACGGCCTGCCGAATGCGCCCATCGATGCGGATGACATCGGCTATTCCTATAAGCCTGTCGGCAGCCCTCGCATTGGATACGACCTCACTAGGCTGCTCCCCAACGGACAGGGAACTAGCGAGCTCCACCAACCATTCAACCCCAACCAGTTCAACTTCCTACGCTCCTGCTGGCGGCGCAGAACTGGTGGATCCGGCAGTGGCAACAACAACGGCAACGATTTCTTCGTCGTCCGCTGGGTAGGGGAGCTCTATCCCCGCTGGCCGGGCCTGCAGAGCTACCGCATCCTCGATGGCGACGATGGCGTGCGGCTGATCATTCGGCGCAACTCCAGATTCACCCCTTCCAACCCCGCGGAGCCACCCACCTTCATCAACCGCGGCGTTTGGAACGGCAATCCCCTCAGCGGCCTAGGGCAGGACGCGGCAGGGGCCGAGGCCTGGCAGGATAGCGGCAGCAACCAGGTCACCCTGCGCCTGGAGCTGGACTGCGCGGATCCATCCCAGGACTCTCCCTACCTGGTAGAGATCCAGACCTATGAAAACACCGGCACTGCGCGATTGCGCTTTGCTACCCGCGATGGCAGCGATCTGGAAGACTACGACCTGCGCTACCTAAAGCCGCTGCCGCCAGTCAACCTGCCTTGCCAGCCGGATCCGAACAAAGATCTGCTGCCCAATCAGAAGTACTGCGCGGTCAGCCTCAATTGTGATCCCATTTGGGATAATAATTGGACGCCCGCTTGTGAACCCAATATTTGTCAGCCAAAGACCATCACCCAAACCAAAACAGCCAGGCTGCCCGCCGGCTGCCCCGGCACGCCGCCGACGCCCCAAACCCGGCAGTTCACCTGCTACCCACAGTACAACTACGGGAATTGGTCGGACTGGAGTCCTCAGTGCACCCAGCAGCAGCAGTGCAGCCGGGCCACCATCACCCAAACCCGCACCCGTACGGTTACGCCGCTCTGTACCAGCCAAGCTCCCTTCAACGAAACCCAAACCCAAACCATCACCTGCCAGCCGCCGGGTGCTCAATGCACCTATACAGCCTGGACTCCTGCGTGCACAGTGGCCAACGGCGGCCTGAAGATAACCCAAACCCGCACCGAGACCTGCACCTCGATCTGCGGAACCACCACTACGACGCAAACCCAACAGGTTACCTGCCCGCAAACTTGCAACTACAACTGGGGCCCTTGGTCGCCGGCTAGCTGCGACGAGGTCATCAACCAAATTGCCTGCGGCACAACCAAAACCTTTACCCAAACTCGGACGGGCACCCTCATCGCCGGTACCAGCAGCCCCACCTGCCAACCAACCACGACGCAGTCACAAAATCTCACCTGTCAAGGGCGGCCTTGCGGGCCAGGTACCTTTGCGCCCGATGCTCCCGGCAAGAGCCCCTTGGGCGAGTGGATGGCGGCCAAGCCCAACACGGTGGAGCTGCGCCCCGTGGGTGAAGTTCAAGCTGAGCCGGAGCCGGAGACGATCAGCGTCCACGACGTGGCCCAGGCTGCCGATGAAGGTGTAACCATTGCCCTAGAGCCGCGGCTTTCGCCGGTGCTGGAGGTGAAAGCAGGGGTGCCCAAGCCGCCCAAGTGGCCCAACCCTGCCGAAGCCCTGCAGGCCGCCTTCAACTGGATCTTCGGCGAGCCGGCCCATGCCGCCCGCAACGGCCTGAAGAGTAACTTGCTGCTCACCGAGATTGCCAACCCCAGCAAAGAGCCGGGCATCCGCCCTGCCGAAAAACCCGCTCCAGAGATTCCTGGCAAGCCGGCTCTAGGCACCGAGGACTGGGCACGGCGGCTGCGGCGCCGGTTGCTCGACGAAAAGAATCCAGAGAATCCAACCGTCCGCTGCGACTCTGAGGAGAAAGTCGGCCCCGATGGCGGCTTCTGGGTGCCGGGCGTGTTCCGCCCCAACTTCAACGACCGCTTCAAGTACACCGCCTACACCGGTGCCAGCCGCCCCAGCACGTTGCGCTTTGAGGATAAAAACGGGAACGGGCAGCCGGATCCGGATGAGGTTTTGGATCGGGATCCGCTGTTTGGGTTTGATTCGGCTCCCAACCAGCAAGGGCTAGAGATCCAACCCCAAATGGCACTCAACCCCTACGCCCGCGTCAACAAGACCGCTGCGACCCAGGGCTACACCCCCGCATCCAAGTACGCGGACGGCTACTACATCGACGATAGGGGCGATGGGGACAGCGAAAAAATCCGCAACGGCCTCTGCTTCTACATCAAGCCCAACGGCAACACCATCCAGGTACAGGTTGATCGGGATGGCGGCGGCGGCAATAACCCCGAGTGGGTGGATGTGGAGCCCTTTACCCTGGATCTGAACAAGCCCACCACCGGCTTTGCTGGCAACAACCCGGTGCTGGGCGTGATCCTGGACGAGGTGACGCGGCGACCCATTCCTATTCCCCGCTTCCAAGAACTGGCCTCCACCGACCCGAACCAGCGCCGCCGCAACGACGACGGCAGCCAAAACCGGCAACTGCAGCCTGCCCGAGAGACGCGGGTCAACGCGGTGGCTGTTAGCGGCGTGCTCCCCTCGCGGCTGGATCAAACCGCCGGCGGCATGCACAACTTCCTGCGCCTCAACGAGCTGTGGAGAAATACCAACCTCTTCTTCAGCGGCTCAATGATCCAGCTCAACTACAGCACCTATGCCACCGGCCCCTTCCTGCAGCGCAGCTTCGAGCCGCCCAACCTGGTGCCGGATCCAACCTTTGTGCTCGGCTACGACTACTACTCCCCACCCAACCGCCGCTTCGGCTACGACGTGGGCCTGCAGATTGCCCGCCGCCCCGGCGCCGTCTCCAGCCGCTTCCAATTCCCCTCCAACGCGCGCACCGAGTTCCTGCGCGAGCTGGATCCACAAGATCCGTATGTGCGGCGGCTGCGCTGCGCGCTCCAGGATCAGCCGGGTGTGCCGTTGGATCCGTCTGCCCAGATTGGCGGCTGCAATGAGTTCAATTGATATGGAGCTGATATAGATCCGTCCGGTCAGGGGCAAATTAAAGTAGGGGCGAAATAGGGAGGGATCGATGAGCAAGGGTCGGCTTTGGCGGCAATCGGCAGCAGAGGGCTTTACCCTCATTGAGGTGTTGGCCTCGGTGATCATCGTGGCGCTGGCCATGACTGCTCTTGCCCCTGCCCTTACCTTAGTTGCCTACCGGCGGGCCATGAGCGAGCGGGTGGAGCTGGCCAACCGCCTGGCCCAGGAGGAGGTGGATCGCATCCGCACCCTGGTGGATATCGAGCTGTCGGCTGCTCCAAAGGCTTTTCAGGATCCGGCTCAACGGGATCGTCTGCCCAGAGTGGGAGAAGATCCGCTGGCCAACACCCCACCCCCTGACGAGATGCCCGCCGATGCAAATGCCGGCAACTACACGCACAAAGACAACTATTCCCTTCGCCTGGCGCAAGTTCAAGTGCCGGGGCGGAACCCGGAAGAATACGTCATCCAAACCTTCCGCGACGAGGGAGCGCCCTGCATCGACCGGCGGGAAAGAACGGTTATTGAGGGGGTGCCCTGCAGCTTTCGCCTGGGCGTGCGGGTTTACCACCGCTTTTCTTTTGATCCAGACACGCGCCAAGCGCTGCCTGGATTGGGAACGGAGCTGGTTTCGGCCAACCAAAACTTGGCCAATGCCGATGTCTGGCTCTTTCCCCTGGCCACCTCCTTTGTAGAAATTAACTCCGCCGCCGACTTGGGAGATGTTTGCCGGCAGATAGCCATTACCATAGGTGCGGATCCCATCGAGAGGTGCCGGGCTTTCCCCCTGCCTGCCAGTCCTGTTGAAACCTGAGGTAGAGCCTAAGTTCCTTTCCGCAAAACCTGTTGCAAGATGGGGGTGTTGCCCTATGTTTTTCAGGATCTTTCGCCGCCGAGCCAGCAGAGGGTTTACCCTCATCGAGCTGTTGGTCTCGCTGCTGATTGCCTCCATCTTTCTCCTGGCCACAGGGATGATCGTCGTGGAGACGATGCGGCTGGATCGGGAAGAGACGGGCCGCACCCAGGTGCAGGCGGAGCTGACCCAGGCCATGGAATATATCCAGCAGGATCTGGCAGAAGCTCTCTACATTTACAACGACACCGAACAGCCCAACGGAGACGGGATCCCAGATGTTACCCAGCGGCTTTACGAGCCAGGCTGGATCCGCCGCCCCGATGACGCTATCCCGGTTGTTGCCCTTTGGAAGCTGGAACCGATCCCGCGGGGATGCTACGCGGGCAACCCCACCTTGCAACAGATTCGCGAAGGCCGTGCTACCTTGCCTGCTGAACCACCTGCTGGGTTCCCGCTCACAAACGGCAGAAATACGGATTGGGAAACGCTGCTCAGCCGCCGCGGCATTTACACCCTGGTGGTGTACTACCTGCGCCGCAACTACAACAACGCCGGCAACCCAACAGGGGACACTCCTTGGGAAGGCAACGCGCGGATCGAGCGTTTTGAGTTACGCCCCCTCAACACTCAGGGTCAAAATGACTGCGCTGGTCGCAGCCCGTTCTTTGTTGAAGATCCCGATCCGTTCCGGGAAGGTTTCCTTGCTTGGCCTTCTGAGCAGGCCCGAGCACGCCAGATCCCCATTGCCAGCAGGGCGGATGGCCCCCGCCTGATAGCTCTGGTCTCCAACATCTTCAGCAGCCGGGAGGGGAGTCCGCAGGTTGCACCCGCTTGCCCGCAGGGCTATGCCTTTGGCGGCGGCAAACCCAACGGCGTCACCTTCTCAGGGTTGGCAGATAACCAGAACGACGTGGGCTTCTACGTCTGCGTGCGGCGCAGCCCCGGCGCCGACCGACCCCAGGATGTGGTCATCAACATCACGGCCACGGCCATGGAGCGGGCCAACCCCGGCCTCTTCCGTCGCTACATTCAGGATGCCACCAGCGTCGATATCTCAGAGGTGTCGCGCTACCTGCTGCCGCTGCAAACTCGGGTTCTTGCCCGCGGTGTTATCAACCGTCAACTCTCCTAGGGGGAATGTCCACCATGTTGGCCTTGGAGAAAAAAACCATTGGCCCGGCGCGGCCGCTTCGATCCCAGGGCTTCACGCTGACAGAGGTCCTGGCGGTGGTGGTCATTATCGGCATTCTGGCCGTCCTGTCTGTTCCCTCCGGGATCAACATCTGGGCGCGCATCCAACTAGAAGACGCGCAAAACAAGGTGGAGCGGGCCCTGCGCACCGCCCGCGCCAACGCCAGAGCTTCTCTCCAAGGCCGTGCTTGGGTGGTTGAAATCGATAACTCAGATCCGAATGTCCCCACGCTGGTGATCCAAGACGAGGAAGGCCTTTGCGATGAGCCGATCCCTTGTCAGCGGGTGCGCCTGAATAATTTTGTAACGGTAGGCAATAACTTCCCTGATGACAGAGCCGTCTTTGACTCGGAAGGGCGGGCGCGTCAGTTGGGGCGCTTCGTAGTCAGCAGCACCTACTCCCAGGGCGAAAACCGCTGCGTGGTGGTGAGCACTTTGATCGGCACTCTCCGCAAGGACAACAGGCCAGAATGTGGCAACGTCGCCAACGAGGCAGGGGAAGGCTAGTTGGGGTAGGATAGTCAGGCTGCCGATCCCAGCCCAAGCGCTCCGCGCCGCTCACGCGACCACCCCCGGCCCCTCTCCCATCCCTCACCCCCGGCCCCTCTCCCTGAGGGAGAGGGGAGTTATGGGTGGCTTGTGGTTGTTTGCTGTAGGTTCACTGGTTATGGTCTCCCTAACTCTTGAAGTTCCGGAAAAAGTCTTCCCCTGGCACGCTCGGCAGCCGGCTCTGCTGGTGCTGGCCGATGGCACGGCCTTTGCCGGCTGGTCGTTTGGAGCGGAAGGCACGGCGGTGGGTGAGGTGGTGTTCAACACGGGCATGACCGGCTACCAGGAGGTGATGACGGATCCAAGCTACCGGGGGCAGTTGATCACGTTCACCTGCCCGGAGTTGGGGAACACCGGGATCAACGAGCTGGATCAGGAGTC
The DNA here is from genome assembly GCF_047502685.1 of Synechococcus sp. OH20. Classification (NCBI taxonomy): domain Bacteria; kingdom Bacillati; phylum Cyanobacteriota; class Cyanophyceae; order Synechococcales; family Synechococcaceae; genus Synechococcus; species Synechococcus sp. OH20. Next base: position 62,669 of record NZ_JANSIQ010000002.1, read on the forward strand.
GGCCCGGCCCCAAGCCGCCGGGATCATCGCCCGCAACGTGTCGCGCCTGGCCAGCTCCTGGCGGGCTACGGGGACGCTGCCTGACTACCTCAAACGGCACGGGATTCCGGGGATTGCCGGGGTGGATACGCGGGCCCTGACGCGGCGGCTGCGCTCGCAAGGGGTGATGAACGGGGCCATCTCAACCGAGATCTTGGATCCGCAGGCGCTGCTGGAGCGGGTGCGCCAGGCCCCTGCCATGCAGGGGCTGAGCCTGGTGGCAGAGGTTACAACGCCCCAGCCCTACGAGTGGCTGGAGCCCACCCCCGCCGATTGGGACTATGGCCGCAGCCAAGGGATCCGGATCCCGGATCCTCCCCTGCGGGTGGTGGCGCTGGATTTTGGCATCAAGCGCAACATCTTGCGCCGCCTGGCCCGCTACGGCTGCCGCGTGATGGTGTTGCCGGCCCACGCCAGCCCTGAGGAGATCTTGAGTTACAACCCGGATGGGATCTTCCTCTCCAACGGGCCCGGGGATCCGGCGGCAGAGACGACGGCCATCCGCACCACCCAGGCGCTGCTGCAAAGCGGGAAGTCGATGTTTGGCATCTGTCTGGGCCACCAGATCCTGAGCCTAGCTTTGGGCGGATCCACCTACAAGCTCAAGTTCGGCCACCGCGGCCTCAACCACCCCTGTGGGCTGGAGAAGGAAGTGGAGATCACCAGCCAAAACCACGGCTTTGCGGTGGAGGCCGCTTCGATCCCGGCTGAGGAAGTAGAAGTTACTTACCTTAACTTCAATGACCGCACCGTGGCCGGGATCCGCCACCGCCAGTTACCCCTCTTTTCCGTGCAGTATCACCCAGAGGCCAGCCCCGGCCCCCACGATGCCGACCATCTCTTCCGGGAGTTTGTGGAGCTGATGCTGCAGAACAGAGGGCAGGAGTAGCTTAACCCTCACCCCCAGCCCCTCTCCCTGAGGGAGTCAACCCAGGCGCTCCGCGCCGCTAGCGCGACCACCCCCGGCCCCTCTCCCTGAGGGAGAGGGGAGTTAGGGACAGGGCGGCGCGGGCTTCTTCCCGGTCGTCGAAGTGGATTTTTTCGGTGCCCAGGATCTGGTAGTCTTCGTGGCCTTTGCCGGCAATCACGACTGTATCGCCCGGCTGGGCCTCCAGGATGGCCAGGCGGATGGCTTGGCGCCGATCCACCTCCACCGCCCAGGGGGATCCAGGGATCCCGGCCAAAATGTCCTGCAGGATCTGCTGCGGATCCTCGGTGCGGGGGTTGTCGGAGGTTACCACCACCCGGTCGGCCCAGGTGGCGGCAATGCGGCCCATCTGCGGGCGCTTGCCCCGGTCGCGATCCCCGCCGCAGCCAAAGACGCAGATCAGCCGGCCTTGAACTTGGGGGCGCAGGGCCTTGAGCAGGTTTTCCAGCCCATCGGGGGTGTGGGCATAGTCTACGATCACCGTGATGTCCTGCCCCGGCAGGCTCACCCGCTCCATCCGCCCCGGCACACCGGGAAAATGGGGCAGGGCCGACTGGATAACCTCAACAGGGATCCCCAGGTGCAGCGCCACCCCTACTGCCGCCAGCAGGTTGGCCAAGTTGAAGGATCCCACCAGGGGCGCTGCCACGGCAAAGCTGCCCAGAGGGGTGTGCAGAGTCGCCTGCAGGCCGTTGGGGTGAAGTTGAACGTCACTGGGCCAGAGGGCAGGGATCCCTTCGAGGGGCTGCAGGGAGTAGGCCCAGGGCTCCAGAGGGGCTGGGATGGCTTCGAGCAGCCGCCGTCCGCCCTCGTCGTCGGCGTTGACCACCGCCCGCCCCTGCAAGTACTCCGGCCGGAACAGGGTGGCTTTGGCCTGCCAGTAGTTTTCCATGCTGCCGTGGAAATCCAGGTGATCCTGGGTGAGGTTGGTCCAGACGGCAGCGGCAAAGCTACACCCCCAAGCCCGATCCTGGGCCAGGGCATGGGAGCTGACCTCCATCACCGCCACCTCGGCGCCGGCTGCCTTGGCTTCTCTCAGGCTGCGCTGCAGCTCCAGCGGAAACAGGGTGGTGTGGGGGGCTACCTGGCAGTGGCCGGGCCAGCGGTTGTAGAGGGTGCCCAGCAAGGCAGTGGGGCGACCGGCAGCCTGCAGCAGATGTTCGATGAGATGGGTGGTGGTGGTTTTGCCGTTGGTGCCCGTCACCCCTACCAGGATGAGCTGGCGGGCCGGAAAGCCATAGAAGGCTGCCGCCACCTGGGCCACGGCCCTGTTGATGCCGCTGCGGGGCAAAACCAAAATGGGCTGACTGCTCCCTTCAGCCTCTCCGCTGACTTGCTTCCACGCCTCCTGCGAGATGAGGGCCGCCGCCGCTCCTCCGGTAAGCGCCGCCCGGACAAACTCGCCGCCATCGACGTGGGATCCCGGCATCCCCAAAAACAGATCCCCGGCCTGCACCTGGCGCGAATCGGTGCACAGACCCCTGACCTGCACCCCCTCTAGGGATCCCTGAACCACCTGGGGTTGGATCCCGGCTTGGCCGAGCAATTGGCGCAGATCGATCCCGTTGCTTCCCATGCTTTTGCCCCTCCCCACAGCCTTGCAGCTTAGGGTAGCCGCTGGGCCGGCTTTCTGGCCAGAGAAAACCTAGGCCAGGGCCTCTTCCAGCTTTTGCTTGGCCCAGAGGCGGGCGTAGAGGCCGTCGGCATCGGCCAACAACTGGGCATGGTATCCCTGCTGCACGATGCGACCTTGGTCCATGACCCAGATCTGATCCGCCTCCACCGCCGCCGTGAGGCGATGGGTAATCAAGATCACCGTTTTCTGGGCCGTGGCCTGGCGCAGGTGGCGGAGAATGGCCTGGGCCGTCTGGTTGTCCACGCTGGAGAGGCAGTCATCCAAAATCAAAATCGGCGTGTCCACCAGCAGGGCCCGCGCCAGAGCCACCCGCTGCCGTTGGCCGCCGGAAAGGGTGATGCCCCGCTCCCCCACCAAGGTGTCGTAGCCCTTGGGAAAGTGGAGGATCTCATCGTGGATGTGGGCGGCCTTGGCGGCCCATTCCACCTCGCAATCTTCGGCGTCTGGCTTGCCGTAGCGGATGTTATCCCGAACGGTGGCGCTGAAGAGGAAGCTCTCCTGGGGCACGTAGGCAATGGCGCGGCGCAGGGATCCCAGTTGAAGCTGGGTAATATCCTGCCCATCCAGAAACACTTGCCCCGGCTGGATCTCCAGCAGGCGGGGCAGAGCATTGGCCAGGGTGGACTTGCCCGCCCCAATCGGCCCCACCACCGCCACCAGTTGCCCCGGCTCGAGGCAAAAGCCCAGATCCTGCAGCGCCGGCGTTGCGGATCCCGTATTGGCATAGGCAAAAGTCAGCCCCCTAGCCTCGATACGCCCCTGCACCTTTTCCAGAGGCAGCGGCAGAGCCTGAGGGGCATCGCGGATGCTGGGCTCTACCCGCAGCAGCGCGTCGATCCGCTCCAGGCTGACCTGGCCCCGCTGGTAGGCAGTGATGGTAAAGCCCAGCAGAGCGGTGGGAAACACCAGCCGTTCCACGTAGAGGGTGAGGGCGGAAAAATCCCCAATCGTCAGCCGTCCCGCGGCAATCTGCGGCCCTCCCACCGCCAATAGCAGCAACAGGCTCAGGCTAACCAAAGCCACCAGTGAGGGGAAAAGCAGGTTGCGGGTGAGGGCCAAGCGCAAATTGGCCTGCAGCAGCCGCTCGTTGCGGCGGCGAAACTCCCGCTGCTCGTGCTCTTCCTGGGCATAGACCTTGATCAGGGTGATGCCGTTCATGTCCTCCTGGATGAGATCGCTCAGATTGGCCAGCTCCTGCTGCACCTGAAGCTGCTCCTGCTGCAGACGGGTGCTGGTCAACTTCACCAGCCCCAGCATCACCGGAAACACCGATAGGGCCAAGGCGCTCAGACGCGGCTCAATACCCAACATGGCCGGCAGCGTAGTGCCGTAGGCAAAGATTGTATTGGCCAAATTGAGCAGGGCAAAGCCCAGTAGGCGGCGGACATTTTCCACATCGCTGGTGATGCGGGTGAGAATATCCCCGATGGTCTGCTGGGCAAAGTAGGAAGGCTGCAGGGTAAGCAAATGCTCGAAGATGGCCTGCTTGAGGCGAAACTCCACCTGCCGCCCTACGCCAAACATCCACACCCGCGAGGCAATGCGAATGCCCATCATCAGGGTGGAGACAACCAGCACCACCAGAGCGTAGAGGGCAATGTGGCTGGGCGACAGCGCGGCCAGGTTCTGGCTGAGATCATCGATGGCCAGCTTGACATACCAGGGCAGGAACACCCCCAGCCCGTTCACCACCAGCAGGGATCCAATGCCCAGCACCACCTGGCGCCGATAGGGGCGCAGATAATGGGCCAGTTGTCGGAGATGGGATCCCGCCACTCAGGTGCTCCTCCAGCTTCTTCCCACTCTAGCGCTGCGCCGGATCCCCCCGGTAGGGATTAGGCCAGAACCTGGGCCGGGGCCTGCTGCGCCAGAAGCTCCACCTGTTGCCGCGCCCAGGCATCCGCCTGCAAAATGTCTTCCAGGCTGGGGGCGGGGATGACCTGATGCCGCTCACAAACCCGCTCCAGAAGGCGGGGAATATCCAAAAAGCGGATGCGCTCCTGCAGGAAGAGGGCCACCGCCGCCTCGTTGGCCGCATTCAACACGGCAGGCAGCGTCCCCCCCGCCCGCCCGGCGGCATAGGCCAGCTCCATGCAAGGGTACTTGCGGTGATCCGGGGCCTTAAAAGTCAGGGATCCCAGCTTGACCAAGTCGAGGGGATCCCAAGGGGTGGTTAGGCGCTCCGGCCAACTGAGGCCGTAGAGAATGGGCAGGTGCATATCCGGCCAGCCCAACTGGGCCAGAACCGAGGTATCCGCCAGCTCGATCAGAGAGTGAACGATGCTCTGGGGGTGAATGAGGATCTCGATCCGGTCATAATCCAAACCAAACAGCCAGTGGGCCTCGATCACCTCCAAGCCCTTGTTCATCAGGGTGGCCGAGTCGATGGTGATCTTGCGCCCCATCACCCAGTTGGGGTGTTTGAGGGCATCCGCCAGAGTTGCCCGATCCAGTTGCTCGGCAGGCCAATCGCGAAACGCCCCCCCTGAGGCTGTCAGCCAGATGCGGCGCAGGGATCCCGCTGGCACCCCCTGCAAACATTGGAAGATAGCCGAATGCTCTGAGTCCACCGGGATCAGCTTCACCCCGTACTCTCGTACCAGGGGCAGCACCACCGGGCCGCCTGCCACCAGGGTCTCTTTGTTGGCCAGGGCAACGTCCTTGCCGGCGCGGATGGCGGCCAGCGTGGGCAAGAGGCCGGCACAGCCGACGATCCCGGTCACCACCCGCTGGGCCGCCGGGTGGGCTGCCACCTGACACAGCCCCTCCGTGCCTGCCACCAACTCGGGCAGCGGTCGCATCCCGGTCAGCAGCGACCGCAGTTCCGGCAGCAGCTCCTCCCGGCCAATGGCCACAATCTGGGGCCGAAACTGCCTCACTTGCTCGGCCAAAAGGACGACATTGCTGTAGCTGGTTAGGCCGACAACCCGGAAACGCTCTGGATACTGGGCCACCAAATCCAGAGTTTGGGTGCCGATGGAGCCGGTGGAGCCGAGCAGGGTGATGGCTTGCATACTAAGGATCCCTTTGCACCTAAAAGAGCGTGACATTCTTGCAGCGCAGACGTCCCCTTGCCCAGCGCGCCCAAGGGCTCCGTCCCGCTCTCGCGAACGGCCCCACCTCGCGTCCGGGGATCCCTGCCTCACGCCACTTCATCTTATTCTTATCTGGTTCTCAACCGGAATCCGTGTGTTTCATCTGATCCCCGACAGCGGGATCTGGCAATGTCGCTCCTCCCTGATTTCAAATCTTTCCCGATTGAGAGCGCAGCCACTGGGCGAGCAAGGCCTCGATCAGCTCCGACAGATCCTGATCCGATTCCAGCAGGAGGCGCTTCACGGCTCGGTGCGTCTCTTTGCGGATGTAAGCGGTCAGCTTGACGTACTCCGCGCCGTTGGGCTTGGCGGGCGCTTCCGGCGGCTCAGGGATCTTGTAGGCCTGGGCGCTCAGTTTTTTCGGGGCAGGGCGAGCCGGGATCCCTTCTGGCTGCCGGTCGAGAAGGCGCTCAAACTTGCTCATGACAGGATTTCCTCTCCCACGGCAACGTAATCTGACCAGGCTTGCTTGGCTCTGGGATCCGGGAGCTCGTTAACACAGACCCCCTCCAGCGCGGCCCGCTGAAAGGCCACTGTGCGGCGAATGGAATGATGGCAGAGCGGGATCCCGGTTTTTTGCAGAAAGCTGCGGGCCTCGGCCCCATCCCGGTTAGGCCAGGGGGGAACCAGCGTCAGCAAGACTTTGTAGTGCTTTGCCCCCAAACGATCCAGGGCGTTGACAGTCAGCATCAGGGCATCCAGGGCCAAGGCATCCGGAGAACAGGGCAAAAGCAACAATTCACACCGCTCCGCCAGCAGGCTCAACTGTTCGGGGGTGGGGCGGGCGGGGGTGTCGATCAGCGTATGCTGAAAGCCGCCAGGCGTAGACATGGTGGGATCCCCGGCCAGCACTTTGACAGGAAAGGGGGAGCCCCGTTCTGCCCAGCGAGAGGCGGAGCGATTGGGATCGGCGTCGAGCAGCAGCGACACCTGGGGTGTACTTGCCTGGGCTGCGCACCGTTGTTGAAGGTAGAGGGCCAGGTGCACCGCTGTAGTGGTTTTGCCCACACCCCCCTTGAACCCCAAGACCGCGATATTCATCTGCTACACACCCTCCCAACTTGGTTTTACAGCCCACTTCCAGAGGCGGCAAGAGGCAAGCTGCACATCCGAGCGCCGGAATCTGGGGTTTTAGGCAACTGAGGAGATCCGAGCGCCGCATCACGTTTTCCTCTCTCCGCAGGCGAGGGGCTTCGCTGGTACGATATCCTTTGGCTGACAAAGCCGGCTGAGGAACTGCAGGCTCTCTCCCTGCCCCTCGCCCTCGGACGCTACCCCCCTTCTTCATCCCGGAGAAGCTGCCCATGGCTTATCCCTCAAAGTTCCGCGTCCGTCTCAGCCGGCCTCACTCTTGGTCTCCTTTGGTAGGGCTGTGGCTGGCTCTGGGCCTCAGCGCCTGTGGCGGAGGGGATTCCGGTCGCCCCCTGCCGCCACTCCCGGCCCCTCCTGCAGGAGGCATCGAGGGATCCCATTTTGACGACCTCAACGGCAATGGCCTGCGGGATCCGGGAGAACCAGGGCTGGCAAGCATCACCACCTTTTTGGACTTGAACGGCAATGGTCGCCTCGATGGGGGGGAGCCCAGCACCCTCAGCGATGCCAACGGCAACTTCCGCTTTTTCAACGTGCCCCCCGGCACCTACCGCGTCACCGCCCTTTTGCCTCCGGGGCGGGTGTTCACCACGCCGCGCGCGGGATCGGGGCTGGAGCGGATTGTCGGCGGCAGACCTGCTCAGCCGGGGGCCTTTCCCTGGATGGTGGCCCTGTTGAACGCGGCGGAGCCGGATCCTTTTCAGGCGCAGTTTTGCGCTGGATCCCTGGTTGCCCCGGAGTGGGTGCTCACCGCCGCCCATTGTTTTTTCAACGATCAAGGCCAGCAGGTGGTGAACGCGCGCAACCTGGATCTGTTGTTGGGTACCAACCGCTTGCAAATCGGTGCCGGCCAGCGCATTCGCGCCGCACAGATCGTCATCAACCCCGGCTACAATCCGCGGGTGGGGCAACTGGGGGGGAACGACATCGCCCTGGTGCGCCTCTCTCGGCCGGTGGCTCTGGCTACCCTGCCGCTGGTGCAGCCCAACCAAACCAGCCTGACCGCCCCCGGCACGTTTGCCACCATCCTCGGCTGGGGAGCCACTTTCCCCCGCGACCTTGACCAGGAACCCAGCGGCTTTGCTCTGGATCTGCAACAGGCCGAAGTTCCCATCGTCGCCAACGAGGTGTGCAACGCGCCCCAGTCCTACAATGGCACCATTTTAGACACCATGCTCTGCGCCGGCTTTCCCCAGGGGGGAGTCGATACTTGTCAGGCGGACAGCGGTGGGCCTTTGATCGTGCCCAGCGGCAGCGGCTTTGCCCTGGCCGGGATCACCAGTTTTGGCAAAGGCTGCGCCCAGCCCAATTTCTATGGGGTGTACACGCGGGTGTCCAGCTTTGTGGGTTTTGTACAATCCGTAATCGGCAGCGCCCCCAGCCCAACGCCAACGCCTTCTCCGCCGCCTTCCACCGGAACAACGGCCTCGTTTGTCGTGAATTTGAGAGAGGGTGAGGTGGTTTCTGGCCTCAACTTTGGCAGCCGCGCCCTGTAACCGTCAGCAGCAGGGCGGAGATGGTTTAGGATAGGGATCCCGATTGTGCTTTCGTTCTACTCATCGACGGAGGAGATAGCTTCTTTATGACTCAGGTGACGATTGGCGAAAACGAAGGGATCGAATCGGCGCTGCGCCGCTTCAAGCGCCAGGTCTCCAAGGCGGGCATTTTGCGGGATCTGCGCAACCATCGCCACTTTGAAACCAACCTGGAAAAGCGCAAGCGCAAAGCGGTAGCCGTCCGGCGCAACCGCCGCAAGTCCATGGCCTAGAGCCATAGCCGACAAGCAGAACCCCAAAGGTGGACAGGGCCTGTGGCGGTGCCTGGGGTTCGAGTTAGTCTCTTGGATTCTGGGCTGAGCTAGCCTGCAGGGATCCGCTCAGCACGTCAATCTTCGGCATCGCAGGGATCTGAAGCCCACGTCAACGGAGTCAGGTGGGCAACGGCCAAAGAGGGGCTACAACAGCCCCTCTCTTGGGTTTGGTTTGCTTTCTAGTCAGAACAGAGAGCGGCGCTCTCCCTGCAACTACTTGATCTTGACAGTAGCGCCGGCTTCTTCCAGCTTCTTCTTGATGTCGTTGGCTTCCTCTTTGGCAACTCCCTCCTTGACCGGTTTGGGAGCGGCCTCGACGAGATCCTTGGCATCTTTCAGGCCCAAGCCGGTCAACTCGCGCACCACCTTGAGGATGGCGATCTTCTTGTCGGCTGGCACAGCCTCGAGGATGACATCAAAGGCCGTTTGCTCCTCCACCGGCTCAGGGGCTGCCGCCGGAGCTGCTGCCGCTGCGGCCACGGGAGCGGCCATGACCATACCGCCGGCTGGGGCCGCCGCGCTGACGCCAAAGGCTTCTTCGATGGCTTTTACCAACTCAGCAGCTTCCAGCAAGCTCAAGGCTTTCAACTCTTCCAAAATTTTTGCAACGCGCTCTGAAGGCATGATGGTTTCTCCTTAGGGGTAACAGAATGGTTAACGTCAGGTTTGGGCTGAAGCCCTTTAGGCGGCCTCTTTGTCGGCAATGGCCCGGATGGCCCGCCCCAGCGAGGCCGGGATCTCGCGGATGCCGCGCGCCACTTGGGTGGGCACCGCATTGATCCCGACCGCCAAGCCGGTGGTCACCGACTTAAGGCCGCCCGCCACTTGGGCCATGAGCACCTCCTTGGGCGGCAGCTCGGCGATGGCTTTGGCCTGATCCAAGGTCAGGGATAGCCCCTCGATACCGGCGCCACGGAACTCGGTTTTCTTGGTTTGCTTGGCAAAATCTTGGTACGCCTTCAGGGCAGCTGCAATATCGCCCCGAATCAAGATAAAGGCCGTCGGCCCTGCCAAGAAGGGGAGAACCCCTGCCCAAGCTTTTTGGTCGGCGATGGCCCGCCGCATCAGGGTATTCTTAACAACCATGCAAACCGAATCCGACTTGCGCAGCTCTGCCCGCAGTTGGTTCATCTCCGAAACGGTCAGCCCCTTGTAGTCGATCACCAGCACCATTTGGCTGGCTTGCAGCAGGGATCGCACCTCATCGACGATCTCCGCTTTCTTCGCTACAGGTTGCTTGCCCATGCGCTCACCTCCTTTGTTGTCAATGGTCACCCAGGGTTGAATGGGGATTGCCGGTGGAAGAGAGATCCGCCAAACAAAATGCGTCCCAGCCAAGGCCGAGACGCACTGAGATAAGCGCTCCATCAAGAGCGACCCCAGAAGGGATCCCTCTAGACTGTGCTCAAACCTCGGCAGGACATTAAGCCCGTGGGCACCTGCTGTCTTCGGCTCGATATTCGGCTGTATAAAGACGCTTTGCCGGGATCCTCCTGTAAATCCGTCAACTCAAACCCTCTTCTCCCATCGCAGCGCCAAAGCCAGGCTTAAGTCGCCAGCTTCAGCTCCCGCAGGGCATTGATGTCAACCTCGATCGAGGGACCCATTGTAGCAGCAACGTGTAGGGTTCGCCAATACTTGCCCTTGGCCCCAGAGGGACGGTTGCGATCGATGGATTCCTGCACCGCCTTCAGGTTTTCCAGCAGCGCTTCGACGGGGAACTTGCACTTGCCGAAGATCAAATGCACAATGCCAGTGCGGTCGGCCCGGTATTCCAGCTTGCCGGCTTTGAACTCTTTGATGGCCTGAGCCAGATCCATGGTCACCGTTCCCCCCTTAGGAGAGGGCATGAGGCCGCGCGGCCCCAGCAGCCGCCCCAGCTTAGCCACTTGGGGCATCACATCGGGGGTGGCGATCAGCAGGTCAAAATCCATCATGCCCTTGCCGATTTCCTCGATCAGGTCTTCAAACCCAACCCGATCCGCCCCTGCATTTTGGGCTTCCGTCACTTTCTCGCCGCGGGCAATCACCGCCACCCGGATCTCTTGGCCGGTGCCCCTGGGCAAGACGACGGTGGTGCGCAGTTGTTGGTCGGCGTACTTGGGATCGATCCCCAGGCGGATGTGAACCTCTGCCGCCTCGTCAAATTTGGCGGTGGCCGTCTCCTTCATCAGGGCCAAAGCTTCCGCGGGGGGATAGGCAATGGGCTGCACCTTCTCCCGCAAAGCCTGCATACGTTTGGACAATTTTCGAGCCATCGTTTCTCCTCGGGGTACTGGCGAGAACCTCTCTCCCCCAAAACTTCAAGACAACAATCAGACTGAAGATCCTTCATCAATCCACCACCGTCACCCCCATGCTGCGGGCGGTGCCAGCGATAATTTTCATGGCCGCCTCCACATCGTGGGCATTCAAATCCGGCAGCTTCTGCTCGGCGATCTGCCGCAGTTGCGCCCGCGTCAGGGATCCCACCTTGGTTTTGTGGGGCTCGCTGGAGCCGGACTCAATACCCAGAGCCTTCTTGATCAACACCGAAGCCGGTGGCGTCTTGAGGACGAAGGTAAAGCTGCGATCCTCGAAGATGGAGATCTCTACAGGCACCACCATGCCGGCTTGATCCGCCGTTTTGGCGTTGTATTCCTTACAAAAGGCCATGATGTTGACCCCGTGCTGGCCCAGGGCCGGGCCGATGGGAGGGGCGGGGGTGGCCTTGCCCGCCTGAATGGCCAACTTGACCACGGCCACCAACTTCTTAGCCATGAAACGCGGTTACACCTCTTTTCGCACTTGACCAAACTCTAATTCTACCGGGGTGTCGCGCCCGAAAATCGAGATCAAAGCCTTGAGCTTGCCCCGCTCCGGGCTGACATCCACCACCTCGCCGTAGAAACCCTGGAAGGGGCCGGAGAGGACTTCGATGCGATCCCCAGGCGCCATCTGGATTTTGAGGGGCACTTCCTCCACCTCGACGCTGCTGAAGATACGCTGAACTTCGCTCTGGCTGAGGGGCCGCGGCGTCACATGGCCCCGACCACGACCGTAGGCCCGTTTTTCTTCCGTGCCGACAAAGTTGATCACGTTGGGGGTGGTTTTCACCACCATCCAGGTGTCGTCGTTGAGATCCATGCGCACCAGGACATAGCCGGGAAAGACCTTTTCCTCTTGTTCCTGGCGCTTGCCGGCTCGATCCAGTTTGAAGCCCGTCCGCTTCGGGATCACCACCTCGACAATCTGATCTGCCACATCCAAAGCAGCCGCCCGCTGCATCAGGGTGCTTTTCACCTTATTTTCGCAGCCTGAGGCCACCTGCACCGCGTACCAGCGCAGGTTACGGCGACCTTGTCCTTCCCCCTCCTCCATTTCCGGGATCGCGTCTGCAGGCTCAAAGTGTTCCACAGGGCGCCCACGACGTTTCTGCTGCTCTGTGCTCATCACCTCGCATCCTCCCTGTAGCCATCCATAGCTCTCTTGCCCCCAAAGACAGGGATCCTCTAGGACAAAACATCACGAGAACAGTTGAGTGGCTACCCAGGCAAACAGTTGATCGACCAGGTAGATGAAGGAAGCAAAAGCCAACACGATCAGCAAGACGCCTGCCGACTCGCCGATCAATTGCCGGCGGCTCGGCCAGACAATTTTGCCCAATTCCGCACGGGTCTCTTGGATAAAGCCCGGGATTCCTTTGGGTTCGGTGGAACTGTCTTTGGAGTGGCCCCGGCTGGCGGGATCCAAACGTTGCTCCGTATCGGCTTTGCTGGAAGAGGTGCTCTTAACCACGGCGGTATCTCCTGCTGGATCCCGAAAACGGTGCGCCACCTTTTGGCGCACACAAGATTAGCTTTGTGATCCTAACAGATCTGGCGGGGGTGGGATCCCACTCAAGGGGCGGGCTCAGGCGTCAAGGAGCCGGGAGAAAGCGGGAGAGAGCGACGGCGGGATTGGTTGAATTGCTCTACCGCTGCGTCGATCTCTGCCCGGCTGTCCCAACGCGAGGCGGCATTTTGCCGGGAGAGAAACTCGACGGCCCGCAGGAGATCGTTCATGTCGATGCTGGTGCCGTCGAACAACTGGACGTTGCGGTCGCGGCGGATGGCCTCATTGACATCTCCCCTTTGGGCCAAGGCAACCTCGGCGCTGGCCAGGATCCCCAGCAGAAGCAGACCCAGGGCCGCAGGGATCCCGCGCCGGGGGTTGAGGGGGGAGCGGAGACGGTTTACAAACATTGATCCTGTTCCTCTACATCGGTGTGCTGCTCGGCCAGCCCCTCTGCCAGCAACTGTTGTTCTTCGGGCGTGAGGGGGCGTTTGGCCAACAGGTCTGGCCGCCTTCGCCAGGTGCGAACCAACTGCTGTTGCAGACGCCAACGGGCGATGGCTCGGTGGTCGCCTGAGAGAAGCACCGGCGGCACCTTGTGCCCTTGAAACTCCGGCGGACGGGTGTACTGGGGATACTCCAGCAGCCCCGTCTCGAAACTTTCGCTCCTCAGCGAATCTATCTTACCAACTGTACCCGGCAAGAGCCGCACCACGCCGTTGATCAGGGCCAGCGCCGGGATCTCCCCCCCCGTCAAGACAAAATCGCCCAGCGACACCTCGCGGGTGGCCAGATATTGGCGGATCCGCTCGTCAAAGCCCTCGTACTGGCCACAGAGCAGGATGAGCTGCGCCTTTTGGGCAAGTTCTTGCAGCAGCGCCTGGTGCAGCGGTTGTCCCTGCGGCGTGAGCAAGATGATCTCGCGGGGATCCAGGCGGGGCAGGGAGGCGACGGCAGCAAAAAAGGGCTCTGGCTTGAGCACCATGCCCACCCCACCCCCGTAGGGCTCATCATCGACCCGGCGGTGCTTGTCGGTGGCAAAGTCCCGCGGGTTGGTGCAGTGAACCTCGGCGATCCCCTGCTCCAGGGCTTTGCCCACCAGCCCAATGCGCAGCGGCGTTGCAAAAAATTCTGGGAAGAGGGTGATGACGTCGAACCGCACAAGACTCAGGACGAGGCAGAGGGAGGCTCGGTGCGCAACCGCTCCAGATCCAAGCGCAAAGACTCGATCTGGTGGATCAGCTCCATCAGCTCGGCCATCTCTTCTTTGGAGATAGGGGCAGGGGAAGCCGTGGTCGGGGGGCTGCTCTCGGCAGGGGCGGGCCTCTCGCTCTCTGGGGCGGGGGCGTTGGCGGCTGGATCCCTGAGACTTTCAACGTAGCGAACGGCTTCCTGTTCGATCAGCTCCCCCTTTTGCTCCAGTTCTGCTGCCAGTTGTGCCAGATCCATCGAGAGGCGGTTGAGGTTTTCGGCCCGCTTTTCCGGGTCTTGGAGGATCTCCACCAGGGCAGTGGCCGTGCCGTAAAAGATGTGGCGAGCCCGCGTGAACCAGTCAGAAGAGCGAGAACTCATGGCAGCAGAAACAGGTGGGTTCTGAATTATTCTAGGCGATCCGCCCACCGGAGCAGGCCCAGGACGACAGAGTGCCCGGCAGCCCAAGTAGGGATCCGTTCTCCGAAGTCTTGAGGAGAACCTGGGGATGGGGTTCAGTCGACGGCTCGGATCTCGCCGCTGCTTAGGCGCTCCACAACCAATTCCAGCAGCTCGTGCTCTTCTGGGGAAATCTCTTGATCGGCCATGACGGCATTGAGGATCTGCTGTTGTTCAGCACGGGTCAAGATCTTATCTGCCAAGGCCCGGTCAATCAAAGCTCTGAGCTCAGAGGGTTGAGGGGGTTGCACTGTTTTGCTCCTAGCGCTCGAGGGCAAGGGATCCCATAATGATTTCTGGATCCAAGATGCAACAGATAGCAGCATACCCGTCAGTATAGCGAGACAGTGGTGGAACCCCAGGTATCCCCAAAAACCCAGAGCTTCCAACCGGTGGGGGTGATCGGCGGCGGGCAGTTGGCGCAGATGTTGGCTTTGGCGGCCCGCCCCTTGGGGATCCCGCTGATCGTGCAGGCCGCTGCCCCCACCGATCCGGCGGTGGCAGTAGCCGACGGTGTGGTCTGGGGTGCTGTGACGGACACTCAGGCCACAGCCCAGTTGCTGCAACGCTGCCCGGTGGTAACTTTTGAGAACGAGTTCATCCCGCTGCCGGAGCTGCGCAAGTTGGATCCGCAGGGATCCCGCTTTCGCCCTCGCCTGAGCACCCTAGAGCCGCTGCTGGACAAGTTGCACCAACGGCAGTTCTTGGCGGAGTTGGGGGTGCCGGTGCCGGCCTTTTGCCCTGCGGAGACGGCAGACTTATCTGGGTTGGGCTTTCCGGTGGTGCTCAAGCGGCGGCGGCAGGGCTACGATGGCCAGGGCACCCGCATCCTGCCCGACCGAGCAACCTTGCAACAGGCTCTGGCCGAGTATGCCGGGATCCCGCTGCTGCTGGAAGAGTGGATCCCGTTTGAGCGGGAGCTGGCGGTGATCGTGGCCCGCGGGCTGGCGGGGGAGATCCAACTCTACCCCGTGGTGGAAACTGTGCAGATCGAGCAGGTCTGCCGCTATGTGCTGGCGCCCGCCCGCATTCCCCCGACCGTCGAGGCCGAGATTCGCGACCTGGCGGTCAAGGTGATGGACAAGTTGGACGCGGTGGGCGTGTTCGCCATCGAGCTCTTCTGGGTGCCGCCGCCCCACCCCAAGGCCGGGATCTGGATCAACGAGATCTCACCGCGGGTTCACAACTCCGGCCACTACACCCTGGAAGCCTGCCACACCTCCCAGTTTGAGCAACATCTGCGCGCTATCCTCGGCCTCCCCTTGGGGGATCCCTCTCTCAAGTGTGGGGGGGCAGTGATGGTGAACCTCTTGGGTTATGAGCACTCCAGCAGTGACTATGCCCAAAAGCGGCAGCGCCTGGCGGGGATCCCCAATGCCACGCTGCACTGGTACCACAAAACCCCTGCCCGCCCGGGGCGCAAGCTGGGCCATGTCACGGTCTGTCTACCCCATCCTCCCTCTCCTGCGGAAGCGGCGGACCTTGTCCGTACCCTCGAAGCCCTCTGGTATCCCCAGCCATGGATCCCACCTTTTCCCCTGCCATCCAAGCCCTGATCGCGGCCCTGCAGCGGCGGGATGTGCCCGCGGTGGCGCAGCAGGTCAACGGACTCTCTCCCCAAGAGCGCTCCGCGGTGTTGACCCCCGCTCTCCAATACCTTGCCGAGGTGGATCCCGACAGCGCCCGCTGGTTTGTTCGCCACCTCATGGCCCCTGCCGTCAAAGCCCAACTGCGAGCAGGGATCCTCAAAGCCGCCCAAGATTACCTACAAGAGGCCGGCTTCCAAGAAGGGATCGACTACGAGCTCAAGCCCCATCCCCAATCGGGGGGCCAGATCTTGAGCCTTAGCCGCCGAGCCCTGCCCTACGCCGCCCCGGATGACGATCCCTTTGGGCAGTTGTTGCTATCGGAGTTCTGCGAATTGCGGGACTAGACCACCATGGGTAGCACAAGTTATCGGCTGCAGATGCTCGACATCACCGCCCTGCCCCAATTGCTGGAGCTGGATCGACGCTGCTACGGCGGACACTGGGGGGAACAGGGGTATCGCGCGGAGCTGGAACGGCCCACCAGCACGGTGATTGGGGTTGTGGCGGAACCGGTTGCCGTTGGCGCTTCCTGTGGCTCGGGCCGAACAGAGTTCTCCCTTCCCTCTCCAGACCTCGCGACGCCGACGCAAACAGCACCAGCGCTGGTGGGCTTTGGCATCCTCTGGCGCATCGAAGAAGAAGGCCACATCATCTCGCTGGCGGTGGATCCCGGTCACCGGCGACAAGGCTTGGGCCGCAGGATCCTAGAAGCGCTCCTAGACCAAGCTAGGGCAGCAGGCTGTCGCTGGGCCACGTTGGAAGTGAGGGCTTCCAACCACGCCGCCATCCACCTCTATGAATCGGCAGGGTTTCAATTGCTGGGACGCCGCAAGGGCTATTACAACAACGGAGAAGATGGGCTGGTGTATTGGAAGAAACCGATTTAAGCTTAGGAAAAACCAACACTAAGGGGTTGATGCCGGGGGCTTTGGGGTAGGCGGGCTAGAATGGGCAGAACAACCGGCCTAAGAACCCTTGCCCATGCTGGATTTCTACGCTTGGCCCACCCCTAACGGCTACAAAGTCTCGATCCTGCTGGAGGAGCTAGGGATCCCCTACCGGGTCATTCCCATCGACATTGGCCGCGGCGACCAGTTCGACCCGGAATTTCTCAAGATCAGCCCCAACAACAAAATACCGGCCATTGTGGATCCCGATGGGCCTGGAGGCCGGCCTTATGCCCTGTTCGAGTCGGGCGCCATCTTGATGTACCTGGCCGAGAAAACCGGGAAACTCCTGCCCAGCGACATCGGATCCCGCTATCGCGTCATCCAGTGGCTGATGTTCCAAATGGGCGGCATTGGGCCGATGATGGGCCAGGCCAACCACTTTCAGCACTACGCCCCAGAGCGGATCCCCTATGCTATCGACCGCTACGTTAACGAGACCCGGCGCTTGTTTGGCGTGGCGGAACGGGTCTTGGCCGAGTCGGAGTACCTGGCGGGCGACTACTCCATCGCCGACATTGCCAGCTTCCCTTGGATGCGAAGCTACCCACGGCAGGGGCTGAACATCGAAGAGTTCCCCAACGTCAAACGCTGGTTGGCAGCCATCGAGGCCCGCCCTGCTGTGCAGAAGGGCCTGCAACTGTTGGCAGAGGCGCGCCGATCCCCAGACCAGCCCCTCAGCGACGAGGAACGGCAAGTCCTGTTTGGCGACCGCCAATACCAAAGGCGCTGAGTCAAGGGGAGAAGCTGCACTTGTTAGCTCTCGACACAAAACTTGACAGTTTTTAATACTTGAGCCACATTAGAGATGTCACCCCTTGATGGAGTTAAGACTATGGAAAACCAAGAAGCTAAGTTCGGCTTTACCACCTTTGCCGAAAAATGGAATGGCCGTCTGGCGATGTTGGGCTTTGTGATCGGCGTGGCCACCGAGTTGCTGACCGGCCAAGGGATCCTCTCTCAAATTGGCCTGATGTGATCCCAGCCCGCCTGATTGGGTCGAAGCACTAGCTAGATACTTTCTGCCCGGCTGTCCTCTTCCAGACTGATCAAGCAGCCGGGCTTTTGCTGCAGTTCCGAGCCAGAGCGCAGCCAAACAGCCGCGCCAATTTGTTCCTCCTACCTCCAATGGTTCGCCGCTTGATCCCCATCTCCTTTTGGGAGAGGGGCTGGGGGTGAGGGCGACAAGTCTGGGATCGCCCTAGCCTTCCAATTCCTGCAGGTACTGGCAAATGTCGGCCAAGATGCGCTCCAGCTCCTCCAGGCCCTGGGAAGCGCTTGCCCATTTTGGGTCATCAGCCGGGGATCCCGGCTGCGCCAGTTGCACCCCCAGGTGTTCTAGCTCGCGGGCTACTTGACAAAAGGCATTGGCTCCCACGTTGGCGCTAGCTCCCTTGAGGCGGTGGGCAATTTTCCTCAAGTCTTCGGCATTACCCGCTGCAAGAGCTTGGCGCAGCCGCGGCAACTGGTCCTGGCCATCTTGGACAAACACCTGCAGCAGCTCCCGCTGAAACTGGCGGTCGCCTCCCGTAACCCGCTCCAAGTAGGCGGCGTCGATGGGGTAGGGCAGCGTGGGAGCAGGGTCACCGCCGGCAGCTTCAGGAGAAGGCGGATCGGACGAAGCCGCCCCCTTGGCTGCTCCTGCTGCGGAAGGGGCGATCCTTTGGCTCCAGTGGTTGAGCACTTTTTCCAGATCCTCCTTTAGCACCGGCTTACTGAGATAGTCGTCCATGCCCGCTTGCAGGCAGCGCTCCCGATCCTCTTGCATGGCGTTGGCCGTGATGGCAATCACCACGGTGCGGTGGCCGGATCCCCGCTCCTGCTGGCGCAGGCGGCGGGTGGCCTCGTAGCCATCCATCACCGGCATCTGGCAATCCATGAGGATGAGGTCGTACTTGACTTGCTGCAGCAAATCCAGCACCTCCTGGCCGTTGGCCACCACATCCGCCAGGTAGCCCAAGCTCTGCAGCTGGCGCAGGGCCACCTTTTGGTTGACGGGGTTGTCTTCGGCCAAGAGGATGCGCAGGGGTTGCTGGGGGCGGCTGGCCGAGGGCGCACTTTGCGAAAGGGGTGGGCCCATGCCCAGCAGCGCGGTGGCCAGGCCGGAAGACTTGCCCAGCGCCATGACCAGAGCTTCTTGCAATCGCGTTTGCTTGACCGGCTTGGTTAGGTAGGCAGCAAAGCCAATCTCGGCGGCGCGGCGGGAGTGCTCCCCCAACCCCAGCGAGGTCATCATCACCAGTTGCGTCGGGGACAGTTCGGGATCCGCCTTGATCCAGCGGCCCAGGGTTTCCCCATCCACCTCCGGCATCTGCATGTCCAAAACCGCCAAGGGGAAGGGGATCCCTTCCCGCACGGCCTGGCGCAGCTTGTCCAGAGCCTGGTAGGCATTTTCGGCTTCTTCCACCACCATGCCCCAAGCGGTGGCCTGGCAGCGGACGATCTTGCGGTTGGTGGCGTTGTCGTCCACCACCAACAGCCGCTTGCCCTGGAGATTGACAGGGATGCGGGCAGGGTGCTGGGAGATTTGTCGGGCGTAGGGTTGTCTTTCCAGGGTAAGCTCGAGGCTGAAGGTGCTGCCGCGGCCCACCTCGCTCTCTAGGAAGATCTTGCCCCCCATCAGCTCTGTCAGTTGCTTGCAAATGGCTAGGCCCAGCCCTGTGCCCCCGTATTTGCGGGTGGTAGAAGCATCCACTTGGGTGAAGGGCTGAAACAGCTTGGCTTGCGCTTCCTTGGGGATCCCGATCCCTGTATCCCTTACCGAGAGCCTCAGTTGGACATGGGTGGCCGTTTTTTGCAGCAGCTCGGCCTGGATGACCACCTCCCCTTGATGGGTGAACTTGATGGCGTTGCTCACCAAGTTGTTGAGGATTTGGCGCAGCCGCGACGCATCCCCCCGCAGATAGCGGGGCACTTCCGGCGGCATAAGCACCGCCAGCTCCAGGCCCTTGGCGTGGGCAGTGGGGGCAAAGAGATCCGCCACCTCCTCCAAACAGGCCCTCAGGTCGAAGTCCAGGATCTCCAGCTCCATCTCCCCGGCTTCCAGCTTGGAGAAGTCCAGGATGTCGTTGATGAGGGTCAGCAGGGCATCGCCGCTGATGCGGATGGTCTCGACAAAGTCCCGCTGCTCCGGGGTCAGGGGCGTCTCCAGCAACAAGCCCGTCATCCCCAGCACCGCGTTCATAGGGGTGCGGATCTCGTGGCTCATGGTGGCCAAGAAGCTGCTTTTGGCCTGAGAAGCCTGCTCTGCCGCTTTGCGGGCTTGTTCTAGCTCAAGGCTGCGCTGGCGCTCCCGCTCCAGGAGCTCTGCCTGGGTGAGGGCAATGCCGATTTGGTTGGCCAGTTGCACCAGCAGCTCGATCTCAAACGGCTGCCACTGGCGGGGTGCAGAACACTGGTGGGCCAACAACAGCCCCCATAGCCGCTGCTCCATGAAGAGGGGCACCACCAGGTTGGCCTTCACCTGCATTGTTTGCAGCAGCTCCAGGTAGCAGGGCTCCAGCCCTTCGACCTCCACGTCGCTGATGGCGCGAACCCGGCCCTGGCTGTGGAGCTCAGCGTATTTTTCCTGAAAACAGGGATCCTCAATCACCTCGCCCACAAGGGAAGGGATGCCGGGCTGGGTTTTCTCGTTGGAGATGATCCCGGATCCATCCGGCTGGAAGCGGTAGACCAAAACGCGATCCGCCCTGAGCAGGGCTTGGATCTCCGTTACTGCCGTTTCCAGGATCTCGGCAATATCCAGCGATTGGCGGATCTTTAAGCTGAGATCGGCCAGCAGTTGGGCCCGCCGGCTCTGCCGCTCCAGCTCCTCGGCAGCTTTTTTGCGCTCGGTGATGTTGCGGAAAATGCCCCGCGTGGAGACCATCACCCCATCTTCAAGGCGGCAGTTAACACTTCCCTCCACCCAGATGGTTTCGCCCTTGGCAGTCACAAAGGCCGTCTCCACCTTGTCCAGAGGTTGGCCAGCCAAAAGCTTCTGGAAAACCACCTGGCAGTGCTCTCGATAGTCGGGGTGGATGATGTCGAAAACCCTCATTTGGTGGATTTGAGCTTCGTCGTAGCCCAGGGTCTCCTTCCAGGCGCGGTTGACGTAGAGAAAGTACCCTTCGGCATCGACAGCCTGAATGAGATCGCTGGCATTTTCAAAGAGATCCCGGTAGCGCTCTTCGCTTTCTTTGAGAGCCAGCTCCGCCAGCTTGCGCTCGGTGATGTCGATGCCGGTGCTGATGATAAACTCCACCTCGCCCTCGGCGTTGACCAGGGCGGTGTTGGTCCAAGCAATGAGCCGCAGCGCCCCCTGCTTGGTGCGCCAGAAGTTTTCATAGCGATTCAAGAAAAGGGAGCGACTGCCCTTAAGTTGTTGAAAAGCTTGCTTCAGGCCGGCCATCTCCTCCGCCGGGATCAAGCCCAAGTCCCAGAGCAGTTGGCCCTTGACTTCTGCCAGCGAATAGCCAGAAAGCTGCTCGGCAGCGCGGTTAAAGCGCAGGATGCGCCCTTCGGGATCCATGACCACCACCATAGCGCCTGCCGTGTCGAGGATGGCGTTGGTAAAGTCCCGCTCTTGCTTGAGGAAGGTTTCCGCCCGCTCCCGCTCGGCAGTTTCGCGGCGAATGAGGACATAAACTGCGGCCAACAGCAAGTAGGTAAAAGCCAGCCCCCCCAGCAGGATGGCATTGGTTCTAACCCAAGCAAGCTGGAACTGCTCGCTGCGCTGCTGCAACAGAAGCCGCTCTTGCTCCTGGAGCGCCTCCACTAGGTTGGCGATCCGCTCCATCAACCTTTGCCCTTCGCTCCTCTTCAAGGCTTCTTGAACAGCGGCCAGCCCCTCTTGATCCCGGAGCCGGATAAGATCTTGGGCAAGGTTCAGACGCTGTTCCAAAAGCAGCTCCAGCCACTTCAGGCGCCCTTGCTGGAGAGGGTTGTCGGCTGTCAACTCTTGCAGCCGGCTAAGACGAGTGGGAATGGCCTCAAGGCTGGCCTTGTACTCGTCGAGGTAGCCAGGCTCGTTGGTCAAAAAGTAGCCCTGTTTACCTGCCTCGGCAGCACGGATCTCTGAGAGCAATCCTTCCAGGTTCTGGATCACTTCCAGGGTATCGGCCACTTGCTCCGTCAGTTGGGGCAGGCGACTGGCGTTGCGCTGGGCAGAGTAGGCGATCCCGCCCAAGATCAGGGCAGCCAGGCCCAGGCCAGCACTGACCTTGAGGAGAAAGCGGTTTTTGCGAGCAGGCTTGCTCTCGCCAGCTTTGGGAAGCAAGGGAGCCTTGGCCAACTCCCGCAAGGTGCGGCGCAGCTCCAGTTGAGCCCCCACCTGATGGGCCAGGGCCTTGAGCTGCTCCACTTGCTCCGGGCTGAGCTGCCGGGGTTGGTAGTCCACCACGCAGAGGGTACCCAGCGCTTGCCCTTCCGGCGTTACCAAGGGCACACCGGCGTAAAAGCGAATATGCGGCTCTTGGGTTACAAAAGGGTTGTCGGCAAAGCGCGGATCCTGGGTGGCATCGGGCACCACCAGCGGCTCTTTGGGCGAGAGAATGGCGTGGGCACAGAAGGCCACATCCCGCGGCGTTTCCTCGATGCCCTCAATGCCGAACTTGGCCTTAAACCACTGGCGATGCTCGTCAATAAGAGTTACTAGCGAAATGGGCGTGCCGCAGATGTAAGCAGCAAGCCGGACGATCTCGTCAAAGGCAGTTTCAGGGGCTGTATCGAGAACTTGATACTCTCGTAGGGCAGCCAGCCGCTCTTCTTCGTTGGGGGGAAGGGGAGCCTTGGGCATGGGTCAAGCTGGAGAGACGGGATCCGGCGCTGCCGTGGGTGAACCTCAGCAGCCTGGTAAAAGAGACAACCCCAGCATAACTCCCCGACCGCCCTGCCGGAATCCTCAGGGATCTTATGTCCCCAAACGAACCAAGCGGGAGCCGTGCTGCCCGACTTGGGGGAGATGCCCTTGTTTTCATAGAAAGCCAGCATGATCTCAGGGACTTGGCTTTCAAGAAGCTATACAGATGCACGTAAAGGCAAGAAAATCTCGACGACTCTCGCTTAACGCATTTAGCATTTAGTTGTACTTATCTTAATAATAAACAAGTTCTAGTATTTTTAAGTTGAAACCTTCTAATGAAGGGCCTATCATGATCGGACGCACTTTAGGATCAAGCTTCTGGGATAGGGCAGCCTTATGAACAAGCTTCAAGACAGTCTGGTGAAGGCTCTCACCATTGACGGGGCACTGGGCGTCGCTTTGGGGGACTGGAAGACCGGAATGTGTCTGGGGTTTAAGGGCACCAACAGCCCTGCCTTTCCCGAAGCTAACCTGGAGCTGGCCATTGCCGGAAACACAGAGGTGATCCGCGCCAAGATGCGAGTTGCAGAGTCTCTTAAGTTCACCGACAGAATCGAAGAGATACTTATTATTCTGGAGACTCAGTATCACCTGATGTATCTACTTAAGCACATACCTGGGCTATTTTTCTATCTGGCTTTGGATCGAGAGAAAGGCAACTTGGCTCTTGCTCGTATCAAGCTCTCCCAAATTGAAAAAGAGCTGACTCTCTAAAAGTTACGGCCTTTTCCGGCCTCACAGGAGTTGCGCAGCCAAGCAAGATTCTTTTAGAGCTTGCTCTGCGTTGAGGTGATGGAGTAAATAGCAACCAAGCCAAAAGAATGCGGAACCGGGGACTTGAACCCCGATGGCATTGCTGCCACTAGAACCTGAATCTAGCGCGTCTACCATTCCGCCAGTTCCGCGGCGATCTATAAGAATGCCCAAGAAAGGGGATCCCTGTCAAGGGCTGGGGGGCTTTAGAAGGGGATCCTATTCTTATGCTAAGCTCGGCTGCGCAGGCAGTGGATCCAGAGCGCTAACCTTGGCGGCTTTTACTTTTGTTTGCGAGGGCACCTGCCCCAACACGCAGGCGCGGGCCGGCTATTTCATTACCCCCCACGGCGAGATCCCAACCCCCTGCTTTATGCCGGTGGGAACGCTGGCCAATGTGAAAACCCTCACGCCTGCTCAACTCAAGGAAACCGGCGCCCACATTATCCTCAGCAACACCTATCACCTGCACCTACAGCCCGGCGAAGAGATCATTCAAGCGGCGGGGGGCCTGCACCGCTTCATGGGCTGGCCAGGCCCCATCCTCACGGATTCAGGCGGCTTCCAAGTTTTTAGCCTCAGCGCCATCCGCCAAATCGACGAGGAAGGGGTAACGTTTCGCTCGCCCCGCGATGGCCGTATTATCCATTTCACTCCGGAGCTGTCTATCCAAATCCAAAATGCTCTGGGGGCAGACGTCATCATGGCCTTTGACGAGTGCCCGCCCTATCCTGCTAGCCCTGAGGCGGTGGCAGCAGCGGTGCGGCGGACTACTCAATGGCTGAAGCGCTGCGTGGAAGCCCACCGCCGCTCCGATCAGGCTTTGTTTGGCATTGTTCAGGGGGGGGTTTACCCGGAGCTGCGTCGGCAGGCAGCGGAAGAAGTCTGTCGGCTGGATCTACCCGGCTATGCCATCGGCGGCGTCAGCGTAGGAGAGCCGGTGGAGCTAATGCACGCGGTGGTGCGACAAACAGCCCCCCTCTTGCCAGCCGATCGCCCCCGCTATCTTATGGGGGTGGGCACCTATGCCGAGATGCGGGCGGCAGTGGCTGCCGGCATGGACTTGTTTGACTGTGTCATTCCCACGCGCTATGCCCGCCACGGCACCGTGATCAGCCGCGGCCAACGCTGGAACATCAAGAATGCCGAACACCGCCGCAGCCTGGATCCCATCGATCCTGAGTGCCCTTGCTACACCTGCCGCCACTTCAGCCGCGCCTATTTGTGCCACCTCATCCGCGCCCAAGAGATCCTGGGCTACACTCTGCTTTCCATCCACAACATCACGGAGCTCGTGCGCTACACCCAAAGAATGCGCCAGGCCATTCTGGAAGGCAAATTTCACGAGAACTGGGATCCGTGGCGCGAGGGCTGAGCGTCCTCAGGGGTCTTTGTTTACATCCCTTCTAAATACTCCCAGGCTAGCCTTCCTACTCGTTACGATGAGAGGACAACCCAGCCTTCACCTTAGGGAGGAGCAAAGAGGAGCATGGCTATCCGCACCCTGCAAAGTGTCATTGAGCAGCATATTGCTGGGCTGCCTGGCCTTATTGCCGTCTTGATAGGGCGAGTTACGGATGGCAAAACGGTAGCCAAGGTAACTTACGCCAGCGACACCCAGGAAGAGCAGGCGCTGGAACTTTTGGGCACCTACGCCAGCGACCTATTGCAGGCCAACAACCGCCTTTGCCAAACGGTCAGCCCTGAGGAGGAGGCGGATCACCTCACAGCGGGCTCGTCTCAGGTGCGGGTGATTCTGAAGTCTTTCCCCAAAAGTCCCTACTTTGTTTTGTTTTTAACCCGCTCCATCATCGACCTCAAAGCAATTTCAGAGCGCATCAAAGCCATCCTCATCGACGGCAAACCGCTGCTGCCTCCTGTTCAAGACGACACTCTATCCACTGCTCAGGCTTTGATTAGCTACGCCAAGCGCTACGCTCCGGATCCCAACTTTGTCATGCTGCGCTTGTCCCTGAAAACGGGCATTGACCGCAACCGCCTTGAAAAAGGCACCCTGAACTCCCAGGAGCTCCGCATTCTCCACAAAGCGGTATCTGACGTATTGGGGGTAGAGCACTTGCCTATTGCTTTGCCCAGTTGAACGACTCCCGACACTCATTCTCGTTGAGCCAACACAACATGACTTACGCCACGCTGCGCGAACCGATAGCTTACGGGCTTCCTGCTTCCCAGACTTATTGATACAGAGGTCGCAGCGTGCTGCCGCCGTGCGACCCACGGCGGGAAACTCTCCAGAGATTTAACTTGTTCTCCTCAATTGCAGCACAACGGCTTTCATCCCGACACTGATTTGCTCTTGAGTAAACCCAATATGGCTTACGCCACCTACGGAACACAAATACAGTGCAGGGCTTCCCGCTGATTAAGCTAAAGGCTAAAGTTGTGGGAGTTGTTAACTGTTGTCCCTTCCTATCCCCTCGAGCTCAGGCCATCTATGTTGGAGCATTTACGCCTTGACCGCGCTCGCAAGCTGCTCTCTCTCTTTGGCGAGCCAGTGATTTTCCACTGCCACCACTACAACCTATTTTTGCAGCAGACCATTGAGGATCCCAACTGGATCGATGGGGTGAGCATCCTGCGCACGGCGGCTCAGGAGATTTTCTACAGCTTGCTCCAGGGCGCTTTTAAAACCTTGGGAGTGCAGCAGGCAACGGAGCGGCTGGCGGTGGCGTGCCAGTTGTTCGGCTTTCTCGGCTTGGGGCGACTGGAGCTGCAGGCCAGCCCCAGCGGCGGCGAAGCCCAGCTCACCCACTCCCACTACGCAGAAGGCTGGCTGAGCAAGTACGGGGATCAGGCTAACCGCACTCGTTCCATTGATCATCTAGCCGTGGGCTATGTGGCAGCGGCGCTGGATGCCACTTTTGGCGAGCTGGGCAGCTACACAGCAGAGGAAACGGAGTGCATGACGGTTACGCGCAAGGATCGCTGCGTGATCCAGGCAACTCGGCTGCCACGGCCTCAGGCTTTGGTTCCTAGTCCCGGCATGGGCAAGCTCATCGAACGTCCAGCCGATCTGCCCAAGCCGATAACAGCGGTGGACTACGACGCGGTCAACGAAGCTCTGTGGGGCATGCCTTTGGCAGGAGATGAACGGGGGCAGATTCGCGCCTTTAATGTGCTGCTCACGCGCATGCCTGCCAATTACTACAACCGCATCCAGTACCGCTTTTTGGAAGAGCTGAAAGCAGTGCAACCCGGTCTGCAGCAGGTGGCAGAGGATCTAATTCGCGAGTCGGGCCATGTCTGTGTCTTCTACACCTTTGGCAACATCATGGAGTCCCTGGAGTGGGAAACCCTTGTGGGGCCAATGCTGGAAAAGGATACCGACTGGATCCACGGGGCCTATGCCGTAGCCAGCAGCTTGGGGTGGGGTCGTTGGCAGGCTTTGGAGGTGGTGAGCGATCATTCCTGCCGGGTGGCTATTGACGGCAACTACGAGACCAACTACTTTTTGGCTTCCTACCCACGGGCAGATTATCCGACCTGCTATTTTGCCCAAGGGGCGGTGCCGGCGCTGATGAATCTGGTTTACAACGGCAACATTCAGCAGAAGCCGATTCTGGATCAAGTCTTCTACAACCGCCTCTTCCAGCGGGGTGGGCTGTTTTACGGGAAGGAGACCAAAGCCAGAGAGAAAGGGGATCCCTGGTGTGAGTTCTACGCCGAGCGGATTTAGGGATCCATGCAGGTGCGCATCCTGAGGCGGCGAGAGTGTGGAAGGGGCTGGGCCACAGACCTGCTGCTGCCGCGCTGCCTGAGCTGGCCGGAGGTGGAAGAGTTGGCGCAGGAGATAGGGGCCACCTGCCGCTGCTTTCAAAAACAGCTGGTGTGGTTGGATCTGCCGGCAGGGCGAATTACCGCTTCCTTGCGGGTGCCTCGCCTAACTTTGCGGCTCTACGACGCCGCTGTTGAGGCCCAGCTCCTTAAGCAGGTGTGTCGGCTAGCCGAGGCCCCTGCTCCTGCAGCGGAGGAGGACTGAGCTGTTGGCGACTCTGCGAGCTCTCCTTAGAGGCGCTGCACAAGCTTTATAGTCGGTTCAAACACAATTCAAACACTTTCACTTTGCCACCTACCCAAGCACTTCGCGCTGCTGCCCTCACCCCCAACCCCTCTGAGGGAGAAGGGGGGTTAGGGATAGTACTCCGTGCCGCCGGCGCGTTAATATCCTAGGACTACTGTATATTATTAGATCCGTACAAGCTTCAATGGTAGGCATGGATCGAACAGAAGCCCTCGCCCTCCTGCGCACTGCCACCGATAACCCTCATGCCGATTTTCGAGATGGACAATGGGAAGCCATCGCCGTCCTGGTCAATCAGAAACAACGCGCCCTTGTCGTTCAAAGCACCGGCTGGGGCAAAAGCATGGTCTACTTCATCGCCACCCGCATCCTCCGCAATCAGGGATCTGGCCCCACCCTGATCATCTCGCCCCTTCTTGCCCTCATGCGTAACCAAGTTGCTGCCGCCCACCGCCTGAAAATCAAAGCTGCCACCATCAACTCCAGCAACAGCTCAGACTGGGCAAACATCCGCAAGCAGGTTTTAAACGATCAGATTGACGCCCTTCTGATTTCTCCTGAACGCCTGGCCAACGAAGACTTCATGACCACTACCCTGCTCCCCATCGCCGCTCGAATCGGCCTTTTGGTCATCGACGAAGCCCACTGTATCTCCGACTGGGGACACGACTTTCGCCCCGATTATCGCCGCATTGCCCGTATTCTCAACGTCCTTCCCCCCAACTTGCCCGTACTCGCCACCACCGCTACCGCCAACAATCGCGTCTTCAACGATATCGCTGCCCAACTGGGATCCAACCTGATCACGCAGCGGGGATCTATGGCTCGTACCAGTCTCATCCTCGATGCTGCCCACCTCCCCGATCGCGCTGAGCGCATGGCGTGGCTGGCGGATTATTTGCCCTCCCTTCCCGGCAGTGGCATCATCTACACCCTCACCGTCCGCGATGCCGAACGACTGGCCGCCTGGCTCCAGAGCGAAGGGATCCCTGCCGCTGCCTACTCAGGGCAACTCGACAGCGACACTCGCCAAGACCTCGAAGACCAATTGCTCAACAACCAACTCAAGGCTCTCGTCGCTACTACGGCATTGGGCATGGGTTTTGATAAACCCGATCTGGGCTTTGTCATTCACTATCAGTGCCCTCCTTCCGTGATTCACTACTACCAACAGGTGGGTCGAGCCGGACGGTCCATCGACACCGCCTACGGACTGCTCATGAGCGGCTTTGAAGACGGAGATATCACCAACTTTTTCATTGAGAGCGCTTTTCCCAGCTCTGCCGATGTAGAGACTTTGCTCAATGCTTTGGAACGGGCTCCCAACGGCCTGAGCATATCCAACCTCGAATCCAGTCTCAATCTCTCCCGGGGTCAAATCGAGAAAACCCTCAAAATCCTGGCCCTTGAGTCACCGGCACCGGTGGTTAAGCAAGGCAACAAGTGGTATCGCACCGCCAACCCTTACACCTACAACCTTGCCAAAGTCGAACAAATCACAGCTCTCCGCCGTTCGGAACGGCAACAAATGCAGGATTACCTCAAAAAACAAGACTGCCTGATGAAATTTCTCGCCGTAGCTCTGGACGATATCAACCCTCAAGCTTGTGGGCGGTGCGCAGTCTGTACTGGCGACTCTCCCCTCTCTCGTCCCGTCTCCCGCGCTACTCTAGAGCGAGCTCTAGCCTTTTTGCGACGTACCCAAATCCCCATTGAGCCGCGCAGACAATGGCCCTCTAGCGGACTCCCCCTCTATGGGTTCAGAGGGGGCAACATTCCTGAGTCGCTTCGCGCAGAGGCTGGAATCGCCCTCTGCCTGTGGGGGGATCCTGGCTGGGGAGCACTCATCAAGCACGGCAAATACACCACAGGATCTTTTAGTGATGAGCTGGTGGATGCCCTCGCTGGTGCCATCCGAAGTTGGAATCCTCAGCCCCGCCCCACCTGGGTCACCTGCGTCCCTTCCCGCAATCGTCCCCATCTGGTTCCCGATTTCACGGCCCGTCTTGCCCAAGCTCTCAATCTGCCCTACATTCCCTGCATCAGCAAAATTAAACAGAACCAACCTCAAAAGACCATGCAAAACAGTTGGCAACAAGCGAGGAATCTGGATGGCTGCTTCCAGGTCACCCCACCCGTACCACCTGGGCCAGTCCTCTTGGTGGATGATATGGTGGACTCGCGCTGGACAATGACGGTCATGGCGGCCCTCCTGCGCCGCGCGGGTTCCGGCCCTGTTTTTCCCGTTGCTCTAGCTCTTACAGCCTGTTAATTTAAAATAGGGTACAGGTTTCAAGAGGAAGGAGAGAAGG